>NZ_WIWH01000020.1:0-102492 GCF_009600035.1 Pseudomonas sp. FSL R10-2964
GGCGCAGCGGACGGGACTCGAACCCGCGACCCCCGGCGTGACAGGCCGGTATTCTAACCGACTGAACTACCGCTGCGCGTAACATTGAAAGCAAGTGGTGGGTGATGACGGGATCGAACCGCCGACCCTCTGCTTGTAAGGCAGATGCTCTCCCAGCTGAGCTAATCACCCTTGTACTTCGCTTTCGTTGCGGGGCGCATTCTCTCACACTATTTGTGTAAGTGGTTGTTTTTATTTGGCTTTTTTCAAAGCCTTGTAAAAACATCCGTTTCCATCGCCCTGCATCTTTGATTTCGCAGCGAACTGCCAAACCGAAGCCTTTCGGGTAAACCTGCATTTATCAGGCTTATCCCAACCACAAGCGTTCAAGGGGCTTATGGCAACAAAAATGGCGCAGCGGACGGGACTCGAACCCGCGACCCCCGGCGTGACAGGCCGGTATTCTAACCGACTGAACTACCGCTGCGCGTAACACTGTGAGCGAATGGTGGGTGATGACGGGATCGAACCGCCGACCCTCTGCTTGTAAGGCAGATGCTCTCCCAGCTGAGCTAATCACCCTTTCACTCTCGGTGTGGCGCGCATTCTACGGAGCGACTTATAGTCTGGCAAGTACTTTTTAAAATAATTTTCCCAAGCACTACAAAGGCTTAGCGCAGGGTTGGCCTATTAAGGTTATCAAGCGAATAATGCGTCTTTGTATATAGGAGTGATTCACCCCATGTGGTTCAAAAACCTGCTTATCTATCGCCTGACCCAAGATCTGCCATTTGATGCACAGGTGCTGGAAACTGCACTGGCCACCAAACTGGCCCGCCCGTGTTCAAGCCAGGAAGTAGCCACCTACGGTTTCGTTGCCCCGTTCGGCAAAGGCGAAGACGCCCCGCTGGTTCACGTCAGCCAGGAATTCCTGCTGATTGCCGCCCGCAAAGAAGAGCGCATCCTGCCGAGCAGTGTGGTGCGTGATGCATTAAAGGAGAAGGTCGAAGAGATCGAGGCCGAGCAAATGCGCAAGGTCTACAAAAAGGAACGCGATCAGCTCAAGGATGAAATCATCCAGGCGTTTCTGCCCCGCGCCTTTATCCGCCGCTCCGCCACCTTTGCCGCCATCGCGCCAAAACAGGGCCTGATCCTGGTTAACGCCTCCAGCCCGAAACGCGCCGAGGATTTACTGTCCACCCTGCGTGAAGTGATCGGCTCGCTGCCGGTTCGCCCACTGGCAGTCAAGGTTGCACCAAGTGCGGTGATGACGGAATGGGTCAAGACCCAGAAAGCCGCCGACAACTTCTTTGTCCTCGACGAATGCGAGCTGCGCGACACCCATGAAGATGGCGGCATCATCCGCTGCAAACGCCAGGACCTGACCAGCGACGAAATCCAGCTGCACTTGAGCACTGGCAAAGTCGTAACCCAGCTGTCGCTGGCCTGGCAGGACAAACTGTCGTTCGTACTGGACGACAAACTGGTGGTCAAACGCCTGAAATTCGAAGACCTGCTGCAAGACCAGGCCGAACAGGACGGCGGTGATGACGATCTGGGCCAGCAGGACGCCAGCTTCACCCTGATGATGCTGACCTTCGGCGAGTTCTTGCCACAGCTGTTTGAAGCACTGGGCGGCGAAGAGATCCCACAGGGCATCTAAACACCCGCTGCAATCGTTTTTTTTGTGGGAGCGAGCCTGCTCGCGAAAGTAGCGCCACGGCGCTCACGAGATCTTCGCGAGCAGGCTCGCTCCCACAATCATATCCACCAGAACAACCACAATAAGGACCACCATGCGCGCACTTGCTGCCTTAAGCCGCTTTGTCGGTAATACCTTTGCTTACTGGGTTCTGATTTTTGCCGTGCTGGCGTTTCTTGAGCCAGCCTGGTTTGTTGGCCTTAAAGGCTACATCGTGCCGCTGCTTGGCGTGGTGATGTTCGGCATGGGCCTGACCCTCAAACTCGATGACTTCGCCGAAGTCGCCCGTCACCCCTGGCGTGTGGCGCTGGGTGTGGTTGCACATTTCGTGATCATGCCCGGCGTGGCGTGGTTGCTTTGCCAGGTGTTCCACCTGCCACCGGAAATCGCCGTTGGGGTGATCCTGGTCGGTTGCTGCCCAAGCGGTACCTCGTCCAATGTCATGACCTGGCTGGCCCGGGGCGATCTGGCGCTGTCGGTGGCGATTGCCGCCGTGACCACCCTCCTCGCCCCCTTGTTGACCCCGGCCCTGATCTGGCTGCTGGCGTCGGCCTGGCTGCCGGTTTCGTTTATGGAGCTGTTCTGGTCGATCCTGCAGGTTGTGTTGCTACCGATTGTGCTCGGCGTACTGGCACAGCGCCTGCTTGGCGCACGGGTGCGCTTTGCCGTCGATGTGCTGCCGCTGGTGTCAGTGGTCAGCATCGTGATTATCGTCGCCGCCGTGGTGGCGGCCAGTCAGGCGCAAATCGCCAAGTCCGGCTTGCTGATTATGGCCGTGGTGATACTGCATAATAGTTTCGGCTATTTGCTCGGTTACTTTACCGGCCGTCTGTTCAAATTGCCCCTGGCCCAGCGTAAATCCCTGGCCCTGGAAGTCGGCATGCAGAACTCGGGGCTGGGCGCGGCTCTGGCCAGCGCCCACTTCTCGCCGTTGGCGGCCGTGCCCAGTGCGCTGTTCAGCGTTTGGCACAATATTTCGGGGGCGCTGCTGTCGACCTATTTCCGGCGCATGAGCGAAAAAGAAGATCGCCTGGCAGCAGCCAAGGCTGCTATTGAGTGAAAAATCGGGGTTGCCTGTGGGAATAATCATGTGCAATATACTGCGCACTGCGAGGACGACCTCGCGACTCATCGAGTGATTATTCCGGGGACGACCCCATCAGTTGATGGAGAAGACCATGTCCTGGATCATTCTGTTTTTCGCCGGCCTGTTTGAAGTTGGCTGGGCTGTAGGCCTTAAGTACACCGACGGTTTCAGCCGCCCGTTGCCGACGGCCCTGACTGTAGGCGCCATGATCATCAGCCTTGGCTTGCTGGGTCTGGCCATGAAAGAACTGCCGCTGGGCACTGCCTACGCAATCTGGACGGGCGTTGGCGCGGTGGGCACTGTGATTGCCGGGATCATCCTGTTTGGTGAATCCATGGCGTTGTTCCGGCTGGCCAGTGTTGCACTGATCATTGCCGGCCTGGTGGGCCTTAAAGTCAGCACATAGCACGAAAAACTGTGGGAGCGGGCTTGCTCGCGATTGGGCCGACCTGGTATTCAAGTCCCCCTTCGCGAGCAGGCTCGCTCCCACAGTGTTTTTGATTTACTGCACAGCCCCGCGCAACGCCATCACCCGCTCACGCAACAGCTTTTGCGTAGCCTCATCAGCCGCTATCGGCGCACCGGCAACCAGCGTCACCCGCGACCATAGGCGATGGAAAAAGCCCTTGTGCGGATCGCGACTGAAAAAACTGCCCCACAGCCCCTGCAACGCCATCGGAATCACCGGCACCGGCGTGCGCTCCAGAATCCGCATCACCCCCGCCTTGAACTCGTCGATCTGTCCGTCCGTGGTGAGCTTGCCCTCAGGGAAGATGCACACCAGTTCGCCGTCAGCCAGATAGCGAGCAATCCTGTCGAATGCCTGATCATGGATTGCTTCATCTTCCCCCCGACCGGCAATGGGAATAGTCCCCGCAGTACGGAAGATAAAGTTCAGAACCGGCAAATCGTAAATTTTGTAATACATGACAAAGCGAATCGGACGACGCACTGCGCCGCCTATCAATAATGCATCGACATATGAGACATGGTTGCACACCAACAACGCTGCCCCCTCATCGGGGATCAGCTCCAGGTGCTTGTGCTGCACGCGGTACATGGAATGGCCAAGCAGCCAGATCAAGAAGCGCATGCTGAATTCAGGCACGATTTTGAAGATGTAGGCGTTGACCGCAATATTCATCAACGACACCACCAGAAACAACTCGGGGATCGTCAGCCCGGCCACGCTGAGCAACAGGATGGTGACCAGTGCCGACACCACCATAAACAGCGCATTGAGGATATTGTTGGCCGCGATCACCCGCGCCCGCTCGCTCTCCGAGGTGCGCGACTGGATCAGCGCATACAACGGCACTATATAGAAGCCGCCAAACACGCCGAGTCCAAGAATATCCAGCAGCACCCACCAGGCCTGGCTGAAACCCAGTACGCCCAGCCAGTCGTTGGCCTGGATGTTTTGCGGCATCAGCCCCGAATGCCACCACAGCAACAGGCCAAATACGGTCAGGCCAAACGAACCAAAGGGCACCAGCCCAATTTCGACCTTGCGCCCCGACAGTTTCTCGCACAACAACGACCCCAGTGCGATACCCACTGAGAACACTGTAAGGATCAACGTCACAACGGTCTCGTCGCCAGACAGCCAGTCCTTGGCGTAGGCCGGGATCTGCGTCAGGTAGATCGCACCAACAAACCAGAACCACGAATTGCCCACCACGGAACGGGATACCGCAGGCGTCTGATTCAGACCCAGGCGCAGAGTGGCCCAGGATTCGCTGAAAATATTCCAGTTCAGCCGCAACTGCGGCGTATCTGCCGGCGCAGACGGAATGGCGCGACTGGCCAGGTACCCCAGCACTGCGACCGCGATAATCACCAGCGAAACGATAACCGTGTAATTGCCGGAGGACAGCATGATCCCGGCGCCAATGGTGCCCGCCAGAATCGCCAGAAAAGTGCCCATTTCCACCAGGCCATTACCACCCACCAGCTCTTCTGGCCGCAGGGTCTGCGGCAGTATCGAGTACTTGACCGGGCCGAACAGCGCCGAATGGGTGCCCATCGCGAACAATGCGACCAGCATCAATGCCAGGTGGTCGAATGCAAAGCCAATGGCTGCAACCACCATGATGGCGATTTCGCCCAGCTTAATCAGACGAATCAGACGGTCCTTGGCGTACTTTTCACCAAACTGACCGGCCAGGGCCGAGAACAGGAAAAAAGGCACGATAAACAGCAACGCGCACAGATTGACCCAGATACCCCGGTCACCTTCGATATTGAGCTTATAAAGGATGGCCAGAATCAGCGATTGCTTGAACAGGTTGTCATTGAGCGCGCCCAGGGCCTGGGTCACGAAAAAAGGCAGGAAGCGGCGCTTGCCTAGCAAGCTGAATTGCGAGGGGTGACTCATCATCCATGTACTCACGTTGCGCTGAAGGGCTTTCTCTTTGGAGGGCCGTTGTAACACTCAGGGCACAACCTTGCTCGGGTTCTGTGCATAGGTGCACAGAACCCGAGGGTACGTTTTACTTCTTCAACCCGGCAATGCAGGGCGAGACAAACAACTCGCCGTGATAGGCGCCTTGTACGGTGCGCTTGCCGACCAGCAGCCACATCAGGGCCAGCGCCAGTACCAACACACAACCGGCCACATCAAAGAAGCTCAGGTGCAGCATGCTGCCCAGGCGCAGGGTGGCCAGCGAGTACACCCCCAGCGGGAAGGTGAAGCCCCACCAGCCCAGGTTGAACGGGATGCCCGAGCGGAAGTAGCGAATAGTGATCAATGCCGCCATCACAATCCACCACAAGCCCACACCCCACAGAATCACCCCGCTGATCAGGCCCAGGCCTTCGACAATCTCACCGATTCGTGCCAGGCCATTGGCCGCAAAAATTTCCGGGGCATCGGCACCCAGCAACAGCAGGCCCAGTGCACCCGTACCGATAGGGCCTAACGCCAGCCAGCTGGATGCAGCCATGCTCTCGTGGGGCAGTTTATGCAGCGCCATGCGCAGGATCAAAATGGTCAGGATGCTGAATGCCACCGGCACCGAAAACGCCCACAGTACATAGCTGGTAATCAGCACATGAAACTGCGTGACGGTATCGCTCAGATACGGTGCCAAGAGACCGCCACTGGCTGCCGCAACCTCAGCGGCCACCACCGGCAGCAGCCAGACAGCAGTCATCTGGTCGATGCTGTGATCCTGACGGGTAAACATCAGGTAGGGGATCAGCACGCCACAGCCCAGCGCCATGGCCACATCGATCCACCACAGCACTTCGGCCACCTGCACCATGCCGTCACCCCAGCGCGGCACGCCGAACACCAGAAAGCCGTTGATGATGGTGGCCAGGCCCATGGGGATGGTGCCAAAGAACATCGACACTGTGGAGTGCCCGAAAATGCGCTGCGCCTCGTCGAAATACAACATCCAGCGCGCGCCATAAAGCACGCTGAATAGAATAAACAGACCGATATTGAACAACCACAACCCTTCGGCAAAGGCATGTACACCGGGAATATGCACCGGTAATTGAGCCAGGGCCAAGGCCAAAACCCCCGTACCCATGGTCGCGGCAAACCAGTTCGGGGTGAACTGGCGGATCACTTCGCGGGGGTGCTGCAAGTGGCTAAATGGCCGAAAAGCGGCTTTGGCTTTGTTTGGGCAAGTCATGGGTTCCTCCTGAGCCTCGTTTGAGGTGCAATTAGAGTAGAACCAAATCGAATATCTATATAACGGGTAATTTCTCTAACTGTTATCTACTACACCTATATAAGATCATATCGACCAACTTCAAACCCTGCGACACCAGGCCGCGCTCAGACCATGGTCGACACTGACGCGCTCCGAACATCATGCGAGACTAGCTGTCTCAAGCGGGATTGCTTGCGGCCTTATACCTTCAGGAGCGTCCATGTCGTTGTCCAGCGGGCTGATTGCCGCCGTTGCCCTGGCCTATATGGCCATTATGTTTGCCATTGCCTTTTATGGTGACCGGCGCAGCAAACCACTGCCGCCGCGGGTTCGCGCGTGGGTGTATAGCTTGTCGCTGGCGGTGTACTGCACCAGTTGGACGTTCTTCGGCGCCGTTGGTCAGGCCGCCGAACAACTCTGGGCATTCCTGCCGATTTACCTGGGGCCGGTACTGCTGCTGGTATGCGCGCCCTGGGTGCTGCAAAAGATGGTGATGATCAGCAAACAGGAGAACATCACCTCGATTGCCGACTTTATTGCCGCCCGCTACGGCAAGTCCCAGTCATTGGCCATTGTGGTGGCATTGATCTGCTTGGTGGGCGTACTGCCCTATATCGCCCTGCAGCTCAAAGGCATTGTGCTGGGGGTCAACCTGCTGATCGGCGCCGGCGCCGATGCAACCGGCTCGAGGGTCGAGGACACGGCGCTGATCGTGACCCTGGTGCTGGCGCTGTTCACCATCCTCTTCGGTACCCGCAACCTCGATGCCACCGAGCACCACCGCGGCATGGTGCTGGCGATTGCCTTTGAGTCGCTGGTCAAGCTGTTCGCCTTTCTCGCCGTCGGCGCTTTCGTAACCTATGGGCTGTATGACGGCTTCGACGATCTGTTCAATCAAGCCATGCTCGCACCGCGGCTTGAGGAGTACTGGAAAGAAACCGTCAATTGGCCCTCGATGATCGTCCAGACTGGCGTGGCCATGATGGCGATTATCTGCCTGCCCCGTCAGTTCCACGTTACCGTGGTGGAAAACATCGAACCCCAGGACCTGCAACTGGCCAAATGGGTGTTCCCGGCCTATCTGATTCTGGCCGGGCTGTTTGTAGTGCCCATCGCCCTGGCCGGGCAAATGTTGCTGCCAAGCTCGGTATTACCGGATTCATTCGTGATCAGCCTGCCCCTGGCCCAGGCCCACCCGGCGCTGGCCTTGCTGGCTTTTATCGGCGGTGCATCGGCGGCCACCGGCATGGTCATCGTGGCCAGCGTGGCGCTGTCGACCATGGTTTCCAACGACATGCTGCTGCCATGGCTGTTGCGCCACAAAAACGCCGAGCGCCCGTTCGAGGTGTTCCGCCACTGGATGCTTTCGGTGCGGCGCGTGTCGATTGTGGTGATTCTGCTGCTGGCCTATGTCAGCTACCGCCTGCTGGGTTCGACCGCCAGCCTGGCCACCATTGGCCAGATTGCCTTCGCTGCCGTCACCCAACTGGCGCCGGCCATGCTCGGCGCCCTGTACTGGAAGCAGGCCAACCGCCGGGGGGTTTTCGCCGGACTGGCGACAGGCACCTTTATCTGGTTTTACACCCTGGTACTGCCGATCATCGCCCACAGCTTTGGCTGGCACCTGAGCCACTTCCCTGGGCTGGCGTGGCTGCACAGTAACCCGCTGGGCCTTTCGATCACCCCGCTGACACAGGGTGTGGTGCTGTCACTGGCAGGCAACTTCACCCTGTTTGCCTGGGTTTCGGTGCTGTCGCGAACCCGCGTGTCAGAACACTGGCAGGCCGGACGTTTTATCGGCCAGGAGCTGAGCAGCCACCCCAGCGGTCGTTCGATGCTGTCGGTACAGATCAATGACCTGCTGGCCCTCGCCGCACGCTTTGTCGGCGAAGAACGCGCGCACCAGAGCTTTATTCGCTTCGCCTACCGTCAGGGCAAGGGCTTTAACCCTAACCAGAACGCCAATGGCGAATGGATCGCCCACACCGAACGGCTACTGGCCGGTGTGCTCGGCGCGTCCTCTACCCGTGCGGTAGTAAAAGCGGCGATTGAAGGCCGGGAAATGCAGCTGGAAGACGTGGTGCGGATTGCCGACGAAGCGTCCGAAGTACTGCAGTTCAACCGCGCCTTGCTCCAGGGCGCCATTGAAAACATCACCCAGGGCATCAGCGTGGTCGACCAGTCACTTAAGCTGGTGGCCTGGAACCGACGTTATCTGGAATTGTTCGACTACCCGGAGGGGTTGATCAGCGTGGGGCGCCCGATTGCTGACATTATCCGCCACAACGCTGAACGTGGCCTGTGCGGCCCCGGCGAAGCCGAAGTGCATGTGGCCCGGCGCCTGCACTGGATGCGTCAGGGTCGGGCGCATACCTCCGAGCGCCTGTTCCCCAATGGCCGCGTCATCGAGCTGATCGGCAATCCGATGCCCGGCGGCGGTTTCGTCATGAGCTTCACCGACATCACCGCGTTCCGCGAAGCTGAACAGGCCCTGACCGAAGCCAATGAAGGCCTGGAGCAACGTGTTGCCGAGCGCACCTTTGAACTGTCGCAGTTGAATCAGGCGTTAACCGAAGCCAAAGGCGTGGCTGAAACAGCCAGCCAGTCGAAAACCCGTTTTCTGGCAGCAGTCAGCCATGACCTGATGCAGCCCATGAACGCGGCACGCCTGTTCTCGTCTGCTCTTTCTCATCAAGAGGAAGGCTTGAGCGCCGAAGCCCGCAAGCTGGTGCAGCATCTGGACAGCTCACTGCGTTCGGCTGAAGACCTGATCAGCGACCTGCTGGATATTTCCCGCCTGGAAAACGGCAAGATCACGCCCGACATCAAGCCTTTTGCCATAAATGACCTGTTCGAAACCCTGGGCAATGAGTTCACTGCACAGGCCCAGGAACAGGGCCTGAGCTTCCGGGTTCACGGTAGCCGCGTGCGGGTCAACAGTGATATCAAACTGCTGCGCCGGATCCTGCAAAATTTCCTCACCAATGCCTTCCGCTACGCCAAGGGCCCGGTATTGCTGGGCGTACGCCGACGCGGCAGTGAGCTATGCCTTGAGGTGTGGGACCGTGGCCCGGGCATCCCGGAAGACAAACTGCAGGTCATTTTTGAAGAGTTCAAACGCCTCGACAGCCACCAGACCCGCGCCGAAAAAGGCCTGGGCCTGGGCCTGGCCATCGCCGACGGCTTGTGCCACGTACTTGGGCACAGCCTGCAAGTGCGCTCATGGCCCGGCTTTGGCAGCGTATTCAGCGTGCGCGTGCCGATGGCAAAGAGCCAGGCCGCACCGCAGCCGGTGGTCGCCGAGCAGAATGGCCAACCGCTAACAGGCGCCCGAGTGCTGTGTATCGACAATGAAGACAGCATCCTGATCGGCATGCAAAGCCTGCTGACACGCTGGGGCTGCCAGGTCTGGACAGCGCGCAACCGCGAAGAATGCGCGGCGTTGCTTAATGAAGGCGTGCGGCCGCAGTTGGTACTGGTTGATTACCATCTGGATGATGGCGAGGTCGGGACAGAGCTGATGCGCTGGCTAAGAGCCCAGTTGGGCGAGCCTGTACCGGGCGTGGTCATCAGCGCCGATGGCCGCCCCGAGATGATCGCCGAGGTGCATGCGGCCGGTCTTGAGTATCTGCCCAAGCCGGTCAAGCCCGCCGTGCTGCGGGCGCTGCTGAGCAGGCATGTGCCGCTCTAGCTGAGCGCCCTTGTGGGAGCGGGCTTGCTCGCGATAGTGCCAACTCGGTTTACTTGCAGAGCCTGGTTGATGCCATCGCAGCAAGCCCCCCCCCCCACAAAGCCATGCACACCGCTTATTCCGCCGGGTGGGCGACACCCTCTTCGTCGGTCATGGCCCGCTCCAGCAGGTCGGCTGGCAGGCTCTTGCTGGCCCGGGCCCCCAGCAGCTTGAGCTGTTCGCTGCGGCTGACCAGATTGCCGCGGCCTTCCGTCAGCTTATTGCGAGCTGAGCTGTAGGCCTTGTCCAACTGCTGCAGGCGATTGCCCACTTCATCCAGATCCTGAATAAACAAAACAAACTTGTCGTACAGCCAACCGGCACGCTCGGCAATTTCGCGGGCGTTCTGGCCTTGGCGCTCTTGTTTCCAGAGGCTGTCGATTACCCGCAAGGTGGCCAGCAGCGTGGTTGGGCTGACGATCACGATATGACGGTCAAATGCTTCCTGAAACAAGTTGGGCTCGGCCTGCAACGCCGCCGAAAAAGCCGCTTCGATGGGCACGAACAACAACACGAAATCCAGGCTGTGCAACCCCTCCAGACGCTTGTAGTCCTTGCTGGCCAACCCTTTCACATGATTGCGCAGCGATAGCACATGCTGCTTGAGCGCCGCCTGCCCGATCACGTCGTCGTCAGCCCCCACATATTGCTGATAAGCCGTCAGGCTGACCTTGGAGTCGACCACCACCTGCTTGTCACCGGGCAACATGATCAACACGTCTGGCTGGAAACGCTCTCCGTCCGGCCCCTTGAGGCTGACCTGAGTCTGGTACTCGCGGCCCTTCTCAAGCCCCGCGTGCTCCAGCACCCGCTCCAGAATCAACTCACCCCAGTTACCCTGGGTCTTCTGGCCTTTGAGGGCGCGAGTCAGGTTGGTCGCCTCATCGCTCAGGCGCAAATTCAACTGTTGCAGGCGCTCCAGTTCTTTGCCGAGGGAAAAGCGCTCCCGCGATTCCTGCTGATAGCTTTCTTCGACGCGCTTTTCAAACGACTGAATGCGTTCTTTAAGCGGATCGAGCAACTGCCCGAGGCGCTCATTGCTGGTTTCGGCGAAACGCTGCTCGCGCTCATCAAAGATCTTGCCCGCCAGCTCGGCAAACTGGGCCCGCAGCTCGTCCCGGGAACCCTGCAGGTCGTTCAGTCGTTGCTGATGGCTGTCTTGCTGTTCACGCAACTCTGCAGCCAGCCCAGACGCATGGGCATCCAGGCGCCGCAGTTCGACTTCTTTCTGGTTGCGCTCCAGGTTCCAGGCATGGGCGGCGTCGCGCCCATTGTCGCGCTCCACCTGCAAGAGCTCTACTTCGCGGCTCAATGCTGCCAGCTCGGCCTGCTTGGCGGCATTGGCCTGACCCAGGTCACTGACCTCGTCGCGACAGGCATCCAGCTGGGCGCCCAGACCTTCCTGGGCCAACTGCGCCGTATTCAAACGCTCGTTGAGCAACGCCAGCTCAGCGGGATGGCTGCCGAGTTTGCGTTGCAACTGCCAGATTAACGCCAGCAACGGCACGCCCGCTGCTGCCAGGCCAAGCAACAGACTGCTTAGATCCAGGGCCATAAACCCTCCGCACGAGGTAAAAGAACAAGGTTAACCAACAGGCCGCGCCGAAGACAGCTCAGTCTTGGGTCTTGTTCAATTCCTGCTGGGCCAGACGATCACCGGCGCGAGCGGCCTGACGCAACAGTTCGTGGCCAATGCGCTGATCGCGGGCGCTGCCGCATTCACGGCACATCAACTGGCCCAAACGGCTTTGCGCCAGCACCACGCCCTGGCGGGCAGGTTGCTTGAGCAAATGACCGGCAACGTGTTTGACGCTGGGGCTGGCGCTCAGGCGCGGGTTATCCAGCAGCCAGATCGCGACCCGCAAAGAAAAGCGTTTGGGTGCTTCAGTGGATGTATTGGGACGAGCAACAGAGGAAGTAGCGGTGCGGAACTTCATACGACACTGTAGGGCAGAACAGAAGGCGCGCCACTCTACTCCTTTTTTCGTCCGGGTAAAGCCCAAAAAAGTCGATACCCTTGATCTAGAGCAAGCGCTTTGGACAATCCACAGATCCTGTGGATAAGTCAGTGGACAACCTTGCTTTAACCCCCGCAAACGCCCACCCCGCGCGGCCTCAGGTCAAACTGTCGATTTTTTCACCAATTAAAAAAAACGATGTTTTTCATTGACTTAAATTTACAAGGCAGGCTAGCAAGAGCAAAACACGGGTATCTGCGCTGATTTTGCCACCAGCACTGTTAATGTGCACAAGCTCACATTCAGAGCAAAAAACCGGGCCTTTACCGGGCACGGCTTGCACGCTGACGCACCGCTGCGGCGCTTCATTCAAGGGGCTTGTTGCCGACAGAACACACACACCGCGCTACTGGCGAAACCGCTGAAATGTACTAGTCAGCGCCACACGCCAACCTGAGGTTGCGGCATGGCCACATAAAGTATTTTTGCTAGCATACTTGCGTTTAAAAATTCAACCCGTTAGTATCCGCAGCGTTAGTACCAAGCTGAAAGTCAATTCGGGCCGAACAAATCCCTCCAGCACCTCGCAAAAAGCGAACGTAAGCTGAACAAACGGGATCGACCCCCTCGATGGTTTCCAGGTAAATCTTGCGACGATACGGCCTCTGCACAAACGCACAGGGTATCGCGAAGTTCTTTTACTCTGACCGAACCAACCTGCAAATTGATCAGGATCTTCACCCGGAGCACGGAACCTTAGCTCCTGTTGTGACTGCCTGCCCTCCTAAGTACCTACCTGCCAGCCCAAGCGCCACATACTTAATGCGCTCCAACTGGCGGCTTTGTTCCAGTCAGGTTCTTCGTCCAGCCAAAGAATGGCTCGACGTCACTGGAACGTTTTAACGCAGCACGGATCAGATTCCGTGTCATTTGTAGGAACACCTAATAACTATGTCTACTCAAATCCATACTCAGGATGCCATTCGCACCCTAACCAACGCCTTTGCCCCAATGAACTGCCTGATTATGGCCGCTCGCAAAGGATGCTTCAGTTTCACCCTGGTCAACGAACACGGTATTGCCCGTCACAGCGAACGCCTGTACCCCGACCAGTATTCCAGCGCAGAACCTCTGCAAGCTGTGATCGAGCGTACCCGTCAGGCCCTGATTGCCTGATAGCTTGAGCGCTACACATCAAGCCCTGCCTGATTAGCAGGGCTTTTTATTGCCTGCACTTTAAGAAATATCCGGCATTGTTTAATTACTTGCGGATATATAGCCCGCTGACCGAAGCTTTAAATGTTTTAAAAACATAACTTTACAGCGAGAATCTGACACTACACTTCAACTCAAGCGGCATGATCCGCTTCCAGCGACCCCTTCCGATCCACTGCTGCCAAGCGCATGGGCCTCGCTGGTCATTTTCAGGCCTCGAGGACTTTATGGGTATCGCTGCCAGAGAGTTGAGCCATTACGTGATCCGGCCAACGCTTCTGTATCTGGGGCAAGACAACCCGGATGCAGAAGCTTTGTTGCTAGGTATTGCGGCCAGCCAGTCGCACCTGGGCTCGGCCCTGCACGATCGCCACGGTCACGGCCTTTATTGCATACGTGAGATACGCCATGCGGACCTGTGGGACCAATACCTGGCCCACGACCCGGATCTGGCGAGCCTGGTTCGCGGGCTGGCCAGTCAGCATGCGTTTTTGTGCAGCCCTCATATCGAGCTCACGGTTAATTTGCGCTACGCCACCGCCATTGCCTGGCTGTTGATAGAGCAACACAAAGTCGTTGTCCCCGCGGCTGACGATTTATTGGGCATGGCAAGGATCTGGCGCCAAGCCTTTGAACCACATGGACGTTTGCGCGATTTTGCCCACGCCTGGCACAGCTGCGTCTCACCTCTCAACCAGATTGCTTGAGATTCCCACCTACTATAACAACGTGTAAATGATTTAAAACCGGTCGGATTGTCCTACAAAACATCGCTATCTTCTTCGATTTAGCCTATAGCGCAACCACAAAAATGTTGGTAGTTTTCGTCCGGTGATCATAAGGAGTTCTAATAATGAAAAAAGTAATGCTCAAGACCACACTTGGCCTCGCCGTCACTTTGGCTTCCAGCCAGATTTTCGCTAGCGGCTTCGCACTCAACGAACAAAGCGTCAGCGGTATGGGGACCGGTTTCGCAGGTCGTTCATCTTCTGCCGACGATGCAAGTACCGTTTTCGGTAACCCTGCCGGTATGTCCCGCCTCAGCGGCCAGCAAGTAACAGGCGGTATCGCTGTTATTGATGCTTCGACCGATATCAAGGATGCCCGTGGCAGCATCTCGGGTACCAATAAAGGCGACATGGTTCCATTTACTGCCGTCCCTATGGGCTTTTACACCAACAAGCTCAATGACGAGTGGGCCGTAGGCTTCGGTGTTTATGCTCCGTTCGGCCTTGTGACCGACTACGAAAGCAGCTTCCAGGGCCGCGGCTTCGGCAGCAAAAGCGAAGTAAAAGTTGTAACCCTGCAACCTACCGTCAGCTATGCATTCAACGACAAGGTATCGATCGGCTTTGGCCCGACCATTAACCGCATCGCCGGTACACTCGAGTCCGAAGTCAGACTGACCCCGAACCCACTGGCCGGGGCAGGCGACAGCAATGTAAAAATCAAGGGCGACGATACCGCTCTGGGCTTTAACGTTGGTGTATTGGTACAGGCTACCGATACCACTCGCGTTGGTTTGACTTACCACTCCAAGGTTAAATACAAGCTCGAAGGCCACACTAACGTCACGGCCAGCAGCGACCCGTTCACGGCTGCCCGCCTGAAAAGCAACCGTTATGACGCCTCGCTGAAAATCGACACCCCTGAGTCCTGGGACCTGTCGGTTACACAAGAAATCAATGACGCGTGGAAGGTTTATGCAGGTACTACCTGGACTCGCTGGAGCCGCTTGAAAGACATCACCGTAGAGAACGAAGGCGTAACCGCCGCTGCCGGCGGCGCCGCATCGCCCGCACTGTTCAGCACCATCAAGGAAGAGCAGAACTGGCACGATACCTGGGCATACGCCATCGGTACTTCGTACCAGTTGAACAAGCAGTGGGTACTGCGTACCGGTCTGACCTGGGACCAGTCGCCTACCAACAATGAAAATCGCTCGCCACGTATCCCTACCGGCGACCGTACAATTTTCAGCTTGGGTGCCGGTTATGCCGTCAATGACAACCTGAACATTGACGTGGCTTATTCCTACCTCAAGGAAGAGTCCGTCAAGGTTGATGACGCCAAACCTCAGATCGGTAGTTACTACAGCTCCAAATATGAAAACAGTGCAAACGGTTTTGCTGTAGGTGCAACCTACAAGTTCTGATTCTCCGCGAGGCTAATCCCCTCGCCAGCTGAATCAAAAAAATCCCCGCTCTCGTTGCCGAGGCGGGGATTTTTAATGGCTGCGATTCAGGGCCTTGAAGCAATGGCCTTGTCGATGGCCTCGATCAATTCAGGACTGTCGGGCTTGGTTAAACTGGAGAAGCTGGCAATCACATTGCCCTGGCGATCCACCACATACTTGTAGAAGTTCCACTTCGGCGCATTGCTCTGCTCGGCCAGTACCTTGAACAGGTGCGCGGCATCAGGCCCCCGCACATGCTGCGGATCGATCATGGTGAACGTCACGCCATAGTTGACGTAGCAGACCTTGGCCGTCTCCTCACCATCCTTGGCCTCTTGCTTGAAGTCGTCTGAAGGCACGCCGATCAGCTCCAGCCCCTGGCCCTTGTAGCGCTGGTTCAACGCCTCAAGCCCCTTGAACTGCGGAGCAAATCCGCAAAAACTCGCGGTATTGACGATCAACAGCGGTTTACCGGCAAAGCGCTGGCACAGATCAATCGATTCCTTGGCCCGCAACTTGGGCAACGAGCCCTCCAGTAAAGGCGGGCAATCCGCCGCCCAGACCGAACCGGCGCAGGCCAACAGCAATACAGGCATCGCAATCCAGCGCTTAAGCATCATCGGTGTCCTTGAGAAAGAGGCAAGCTCAGAACTTACTCATCCGCCGCTACACTAGCAAGCACCCATACCCAACTGCATCAAGGCCAGCCCACCCTGATGCCAGCCCCACCAGACAAGAGCCAGCAACAAGGCACCGGCACTGACTGCACCCAACCAGATCCAGCTTGCACTCATCCTAAACTCCCTTGCGCCTGCAAACGGGCCACCGGGCGCTCGCGCACGGGCCAGTTCAAGGCAGCCGCCAACAGGCTCAACAAAATCGAGACTTGCCAGATCAGATCATAGCTGCCGGTCTGATCATAGACCACGCCACCCAGCCAGCCGCCCAGAAAAGCCCCCAGCTGATGGAAGAGAAATACGATCCCGCCCAGCATCGACAGGTTACGCACGCCAAACAGGGTCGCCACCGTGCCATTGGTCAGCGGTACCGTCGACAACCACAAAAAGCCCATGGCCATGCCAAACAGGTAAGCGCTGAGTTGTGTGATCGGCGCCCACAAAAACAATACGATCACTACCGCCCGCGCCAGGTACAAGGCCGTCAGCAAGCGCGGCTTGGACATGCGCCCGCCGAGCCAGCCAGCCGTGTAAGTACCGAAGATATTAAACAGACCGATCAGCGCCAGCACCGTGGTGCCAACTGTCGCCGGCAAATGCTGATCCACCAGATAGGCTGGCAGGTGGACACCGATAAACACCACCTGAAAGCCGCAAACAAAAAAACCCAACGCCAGCAGCCAGAAGCCCGAATGCGAGCAGGCCTCACGCAGGGCCTCCCTGAGGGTTTGCTCACCGCCCAGGCTTGGCAGCGGACGATCCTTGAGCATGCCCACTAATGGCACAATCATCGCTACCAGTACGCCCAACACCAAAAGCGCCGTCGACCAGCCGAGCCAGCCAATAAGGCCCAGGGTGCCGGGTAACATGGCAAATTGACCGAAAGACCCTGCGGCACTGGCGATGCCCATGCCCATGCTGCGTTTTTCTGCAGGCAGGGCACGGCCAACCACCCCCAGAATTACCGAGAACGATGTGCCCGACAGGCCGATACCGATCAGCAACCCCGCACTCAACGACAGCGACAGCGGTGAATCCGCCAACCCCATCAGCAACAGCCCTACGGCATACAGCACGCCGCCAACGATCACCACTTTCGCCGCGCCAAAGCGATCAGCCAACGCCCCGGTAAAGGGCTGTGCCAAGCCCCAGATCAGATTTTGCAGGGCGATGGCAAATGCAAACACCTCACGCCCCCAGCCAAACTGCGCGCTCATGGGCGGCAGAAACAACCCGAAGCCATGCCTGACACCCAACGACAATGCCAGAATGAGCGCACTGCCAAGAAGAACCCAAGCGCTGTTGCGCCACACCGTTGTCATTATTATTCTCCGGAAGCGGGTATATACCCATTTAAAGTCAAACGACTGAGTATCAGTCTTTACCCGCCAGCTCATCCAACAGTTGCAACAGCTGCGCACGCCTGGTTTCGCCCAAACGGTCCATCAAGCGCTGCTGGGCGGCCTCCCAGGCCGGCAAGGCAGCCGCAAGGCAGTCCTCACCTGCCCGAGTCAGGCACACCAGCCGGTTACGCTGGTCTGCGCCCTCAGTCATCTTCAGCAACCCGGCGCCCTCAAGCACCCGCACATTACGCCCCAAGGTACTGCGATCCAGCCCCATGGCTTCTGCCAGGGTGGAAATGCTCGGTTGATCGAGCCGCTTGAGATTGCACAGCAAGGAATACTGGGCGACGTTGATCCCGAAGCCATCGAGAGCGCCGTCGTAGTGCCTGCTCACGCCACGTGCAGCACGTCGCAGATTGGTACATAAACACTGGGTTGGTAACATTTTGTATGTATATACCCGCAATAAAAGACAATCAAGATTTATGTAACGCCACCCGCCCGGTTTTTTGTGGGAGCGGGCACGTTCACCGTCAGATCAGCGCCAATCCTACCAGCACCAGCACTTCGAGCAGTTCCAGCAGCGCCCCGGCGGTATCACCGGTAGTGCCGCCCAAACGACGGATCATCACCCTGCGCAACCAAACGAACCCCAGCGCTGCCAGGCCAAGCGCCAACCACCCAGAATAACCGGCCAACAGTACACAAACCAGGGCACTAAGCCCCAGCACCCACCAGCCTGCCTTGCGTGGCAGATGATCAGCCAGCGCCTGCCCCAATCCACCCGCGCGCACATAGGGCGTAGTCAGGAATACTGCCAGCAAAGCACTGCGCCCGATCAAAGGGACAATCAGCAAGGCAGTACCGTTGCCGTGCTCAAGCAACGCCAGCAGCGCGCAAAACTTGAGCAACAGCACCAGAATCAACACAACCACCGCAATCGGCCCGCTGCGCGGGTCTTTCATGATGGTCAGCGTACGCTCACGATCACCAAAACCGCCTAACCAGGCATCTGCACTATCAGCCAGGCCGTCCAGGTGCAAACCGCCACTGAGCAACACCCAAAGGGTCAGCAACAAGGCGGCGTGCAACATCAACGGCGCATCGGACAGCAGCCCGCTAACGCCGTACAGCAGCAGGCCGAACAACAATCCCACCAGTGGGTAAAACAACAAAGAGCGCCCCAGTTCTTGAGGCTGGGGCATCCCGGGCAAGCGAATCGGCAAGCTGCTTAAAAACTGCAGGGCAATCCAGAACGGCAACATCACTCGCCGACCTCGAGCAACTGATCATCCGCACCGACCCGCAAACCAATGAGCGCGCCGTGGCCCACAGGCACTTGCAACAGATGCTCACGGGGCAAGCCACGGGCCCGGCCCAGCAACAGTTTCATCACCCCGCCATGGCACACCACGAGCAGCCGCTCACCGGCGAACTGCTGCTGCAAACGGTTGACGGCAGACAGCACGCGCGCCGAAAACGCCAGCACTGGCTCACCCTCGGGCGGAGTAAAAGCATAGGGGTCAGCCCAGAACAAGCCCAGGGCCTGCTCGTCGGTTTCCATCAGCGCCGCAGCACTGCGCCCTTCCCACGCACCAAAATGCAGCTCTTGCAGATCTTTGTCGAAAGACACGGGAATATCGAGCTGCACGCTCAACTCCCGGGCAAACAATGCACAACGCTGCAACGGCGAGCTGACGATACGATCCCACGGCCCTTTGCCCTGGACCGCATCACGCATTTGCGTCCAGCCCAGAGCCGTCAAGGCGTCGTCCAGGCTGCCGCGCAAACCGCCTCCCAGCTCGGTTTCGCCATGACGCAGCAAATCCAGCTGTACGGTCATGCCGGGCGATCTGCCACTGCGGCTTGGGCAAACGTCGCCATCTGCCCGTGCAGGTCGCAGGCCAGACGCATCAACGGCACCGCCAGCGCAGCACCACTGCCCTCGCCCAGGCGCAATCCCAGATCAAGCAGTGGCTCGGCCTGCAGGCTCTCGAGCACATGACGATGGCCCTGCTCTGCCCCGCGATGGCTGAACACCAGCCACTCACGACACTGTGGATTCAGGCGCACGGTGACCATGGCCGCAACGGTGCAGATAAAGCCATCGACCACCGCTACAATCCCCTCCTGAGCGCAGGCCACATAAGCACCGACCAGGGCTGCAATTTCAAAGCCACCCAGACGAAACAGGGTCTGCAGCGGATCATCGAGATGCCCCTCGTGAAACGCCAGCGCCCGCTCAATCACCCGTGCCTTGTGGCTCACTCCCGCCGCATCCAGGCCAGTACCCGGCCCGGTCAACAGTGAAGCCGGACAAGCGAGCAACGCACTGGCCACCGCACTCGCGGACGCCGTGTTACCGATGCCCATTTCACCGCCAATAAACACTTCACTGCCTGCCGCCTGCGCCCGCAGCACGCTGTCGCGCCCGGCCTGCAGGGCTCTCAAACCTTGGCTGTCAGACATCGCCGGGGCCTGGACGAAATTGGCCGTACCCGCACCCAACTGCAGGTGCCGCACCCCGGCCAGCTCCAGCATCGGCGTGACCGTACCCAGGTCCACGACATCCAGTTGCGCACCCAACTGACGGGCCAACACGCTGATCGCCGCGCCGCCGCTGACAAAGTTATGCAGCATTTGCCCGGTCACCGCCTGCGGATAAGCCGAGACACCCTCGGCAACCACGCCGTGATCGCCGGCGAAAATGCCGATCCAAAGTTGATCGACACGGGGCTTGAGCCGCCCTTGCAACCCGGCCAGTTGCACTGCCAGCGCCTCAAGTTGACCTAGCGAGCCCGCGGGTTTGGTCAGTTGTTGCTGATGCTCGCCCGCAGCAGCTTGCATGTCACGATCAACGGGTTTGCAGGGCTTCAGCCACCAGGGGGTGCTCATAGTGCAGTTCCTTTCAACGTCAGGGGCAGGCCAGCCACTGTCAACACGACTCGCTGACAGCGCTCGGCCAGGGCTTGATGCAACCAACCGGCTTCATCGACATAGCGGCGAGTCAATTCGCCCAGCGGTACGACACCCATTCCGGTTTCGTTGCTGACAAACAGGATTTCGCCCGGCAGCTCAGCCAGGCATTCCAGCAGCGCATCACGCTCGGCGTTCAGGCGCTGAAGGTCTTCAAGCATCAGCAGGTTGGTCAGCCATAGCGTCAGGCAATCAACCAGCAGGCAAGCATCGGCGCGCGCGTTGTCGCGCAGTACGCGGGCCAATTCGACCGGTTCTTCAATCAGCGCCCAATGTTCAGGGCGGCGTTCGCGATGATGGCGCACGCGCTCATTCATCTCGCCGTCCAGCGGCTGGCTGGTGGCGATATAGGTAACAGCACAGCCAGACTCGGCCGCGAGCTTTTCAGCCAGACGGCTCTTGCCCGAACGGGCGCCACCCAAAATCAGTTGCAGCATGTCAATTAACCTCTGGAAATGCGGCAAGTCCACTGTGGCAGAGAGCCTGCTCGCGAAGTGGCATTGTTCGCGAGCAGGCTCGCTCCCACACGATTCAAATTCCGCACAGTTCGCGCAAGTACGCCGTATCCAGGTGGTTTTCCACCAGATCCGCCAGCCGCTCGATATCCCGCTCGCGCAGGGCGTGGTAGTCCACGGCCTGCACATCCTGCAAACCGGCCCAGCGCAACAACGCGCTGCAAGCGGCAGGGGATTCGAACAGGCCATGCAGGTAAGTACCGAGAATCTGCCCGTCCGCGCTTTGTGCACCCTCACGGCGTCCGTCATCCAGATGCACTGCCGGTTGCTCCAGAGCAGCCCCCGTCGTCACGCCCGCGTGGATTTCGTAACCCATGACCTCGGCGTTTTCCAGGGCCAGGTGCCCGCGCACATTGCGTAACTGTTTTTCGGCAGCCAGTTCGGTACTGAATGCCAGCAAGCCCAGCCCGGCACTGCTGCCCGCAGTGCCTTCAAGGCCCAGCGGGTCGTGCACCTGCTCACCAAGCATCTGCAAACCGCCGCAAATCCCCAGCAGCTTGCCGCCATAGCGCAAGTGACGGCTGATGACCGTGTCCCAGCCATTGGCGCGTAAATAGGCCAGATCACTGCGCACGCTTTTGGAACCGGGCAGGATGATCAGGTCGGCAGGCGGGATAGGCTGCCCCGGCCCGACAAACTGCAAGTCCACTTGCGGGTGCAGGCGCAGCGGGTCGAAGTCGGTGTGGTTGCTGATGCGCGGCAGCACCGGCACCACCACCTTGAGCACCTGGTCGGCCTTGTCGGTCTGGCGCTGGTCGATGCCGTCTTCGGCCTCGAGGTGCAAGTCCATCACATAGGGCAGCACACCGATCACCGGTTTGCCGGTGCGCTGCTCCAGCCAGTCGAGGCCGGGCTGGAGCAGCGCAATATCGCCGCGAAAGCGGTTGATGATAAAGCCCTTGACCCGCGCCTGCTCGGTGTCCGAGAGCAATTCCAGAGTACCGACCAGATGAGCAAACACGCCACCACGATTGATATCGGCGATCAGCACCACCGGGCAGTCCACCGCCTCGGCAAAGCCCATGTTGGCGATATCACCGGCCCGTAGATTGATCTCGGCCGGCGAACCGGCGCCTTCTACCATCACCACCGGGTACGCCGCACTCAAACGCTGGTGCGAGGCCAGAACGGCCTGCATGGCGATGGCCTTGTAATCGTGATACGCCACGGCATTCATGCTGGTGACAGCACGACCATGAATGATTACCTGGGCTCCGGTGTCGCTATTGGGCTTGAGCAGCACCGGGTTCATGTCCGTGTGCGGTGCCAGCCCGGCTGCCTGTGCCTGTACTGCCTGGGCGCGACCGATTTCACCGCCTTCGGCAGTCACGGCACTGTTGAGCGCCATATTTTGTGGTTTGAACGGCACCACCGCCACGCCCTGACGGGTCAGCCAGCGGCACAGGGCCGTCACCAGGGTGCTTTTACCGGCATCGGACGTGGTGCCCTGCACCATCAACGTGCTCATAAGGATTCCTTGGTGTACGCCGCCAGAGCCTGCTCCAGGCGCAGCCAGTCAGCTTCTTCGGCTGGCAGGCCAAAACGCACGCTGCTGTTGTGGGTAAACAGGCGCAGCAAAATGCCGCGGTGCGCCATAAACTCGTAAAGGCTATCGGCATGGGAGGTGATCAACCACTGGAACAGCGCACAGCCCCCTTGCGGCGGCAGATCATGCAAGCCCAACAGACGTTCCAGACGCCCGCTGGCCAGTTCGCTGCGTTCGCGCTGACGAGCTTGGGCCTCGGAGTCGAGCAGGCAGGCCTGGCCGACAATCCGCGTCGGGCCGCTGACCGCCCAGGGACCGACTTGCTCGGCCAGCAACTTGAGTAACTTGAGTTCAGCCAGCACAAAACCCAGCCGAACGCCCGCCAGGCCAAAAAACTTGCCGAAAGAGCGCAATACGATCAACCCGGTACGCTGGGTATGCGCGGCCAGGCTCAGTTGCGGCGTGTTGTCCATAAAGGCTTCGTCCACCACCAGCCAGCCGCCGCGCTGCATCAGCCGCGCATGCCACTCCAGCAGGCGTTCCGGGGTCAGACTCAAGCCCGTGGGATTGTTGGGGTTGACCACCACCAGCACATCCAGTGTGTCGATGTAGAAGTCGATTTCCTGCTCCATGATTTCCCGCACGATATGCCCGCTGCGCCGCCACGCATGGGCATGCTCGGCGTAACACGGCGACAGCACGCCAACCTTGCCGCTACGGCGCAAACGCGGCAGCAACTGAATGGCACACTGTGAACCCGGTACCGCCAGCACATGCGGCGCGCCGTAATAGGCGCAGGCCGCTTGCTCAAGGCCGTCATCGGCCTCAGGCAAGCGCGCCCAGGCGCGTTCGGGCACCTGGGGGATTGCAAAGGGCCAGGGCGCCAGGCCGGTGGACAGGTCCAGCCAGTCCGCCTCGGCAATGCCGTAGTGCAACGCCGCCTTGCGCAAACGCCCACCGTGCTCAAGCATAGAATTCACTCCAGACACACAGGATCAGCAGCCACAGCCATACGCCACGCTGCACCAGTTGCCAGCCACGGCCGATCGACTCGGCGTCTGCCGGTGCACCTTCGCCCAATTGCGGGCGCTCATGCAGTTCGCCGTGATAAATCGCCGGGCCACCCAACTCAACACCCAGCGCTCCGGCACCAGCAGCCATGACCGGGCCGGCATTGGGGCTGTCCCACAGCGGTGCCTGCTTGCGCCAGCTCTTCAGGGCCAGTCGGGTTTTACCCAAAGCGGCATAGGTCAACGCAACCAACCTTGCAGGAATATAGTTAAGAACATCGTCGATCCGCGCCGCAGCCCAGCCAAAACGCTCAAAGCGTTCGTTGCGATAGCCCCACATGGCATCCAGGGTATTACTCAAACGATAGAGCACCACCCCTGGCGCACCCGCGACCACAAACCAGAAAATCGCGGCAAATACCGCATCGCTGCCGTTTTCCAGCACCGACTCGGTGGCGGCACGGGCCACTTCGGTAGAATCCAGCTCACTGGTCTGACGGCTGACCAGATAACCCACCCGCGTGCGCGCCTCATCCAGGTTATTGGCGCGCAATGCCTCGGCTACTGGTTGTACGTGCTCACCGAGGCTGCGCATGCCCAGTGCGCAATACAGCGCCGCAATGTCCACCAGCCAGCCAATATAAGGCAGCCAGGACAGGGCCGTGGCCAGGATCGTCAGCGGCAGCACTGCCAGTACCCAGGCCGTGACACCATGACTGCGCCAGCCACGGCCGCCGGAATTGAAACGCTGCTCAATACGCTCGGCCATACGGCCAAAGGCAACCAGCGGATGCCAGCGTTTGGGCTCGCCGAGCAACGCATCCAGCGCCACCCCGGCAACGCACAGCAACGCCACACTCATGGACTCACTCCCCAATAATTCTCGTACACCAGTTCACTGAGCGGACGCGCTTGCGCCCACCCTTCCAGGACCAGCATCGGCGCCGGATAAAACGCCTCGACCGGGCCCAGGCACAGTACAGCGAGCGGCTTGGCCCCGGCAGGCAACCCCAGCAGATCAGCCAGTGCCTGCGGTTCGAACAATGACACCCAGCCCATGCCCAGCCCTTCGACCCGGGCCGCCAGCCACAGGTTTTGAATGGCACAGGACAAGGACGCCATGTCCATTTCCGGCAGCGTACGGCGACCAAAAATGTGCTTTTCGCGGTCATCCATCAACGCAGCCACCAGCACCTCGGCGCAATCGTTGATACCTTCGACCTTGAGCGTCATGAATTCATCGGAGCGCTGGCCCAGGGCATCCGCGGTGCGTACCCGCTCTTCTTCCACCAGACCCTGGATCTTGCCGCGCAGCTCGCGGTCAGTGATGCGGATAAACCGCCACGGCTGCATCAAGCCCACGCTCGGGGCTTGATGCGCCGCTTCCAGCAAACGCGACAACAACTCGGGTGCCACAGTGCCACCACTGAAGTGGCGCATATCACGACGCTCGGCGATGGCGCGGTACACGGCGGCGCGTTCTTGCGGGCTGAATGCGTTATCGCTCATGGCACCTTCACGGCACATGGCGCAAACAACGCGGCAATGGCCTGAGGATTGGACGGGAAGTAAAAGTGTACATAAGAAGCGGTCATTCGCCCTTCGCGATACACCGCTTCGGCGCCGCGCCCGCCATTGGGGCTCAGGCCGCGAGCAACAGGCTCAAGTTCGGTACTGGTCAGCGAGTGGTGGTAGGTGTGGCCGCGCAACAGCCCTTCAGGCATGTCCACAGCTTGCAGCGCCAGGGCAGCCAGGCGCTTTTGCATCGTCGCCTCCCCTGCCAGCAAGCCAACCAGTTCGGCGCGCTGGCCCTCGACATCGGTCAGGGCATCGAGCAGGTAAAGCATGCCACCGCACTCGGCCAGCAGCGGTTTACCGGCCCTGTGGTGTGCGCGAATCGCCATGAGCATCGGCACGTTGCGCGACAGCTCAAGGTGATGCAGTTCAGGGTAACCACCGGGCAAATACAGGCTGTCTGCTTCAGGCAGCTGACTGTCACGGATCGGTGAGAAAAACAGCAGTTCGGCGCCCATATCACGTAATAACGCGAGGTTGGCGCCATAAGTGAAGGCAAAGGCTTCGTCGCGGGCCACGGCAATTCGCACACCTGCCAGCAGCGGCTCGACGGCCACCGGCTCAGGCGCAGCGAATTCAACCGGCGGTGGCAGCGCTACCTCACAGGTGCTGGCCAGGGCATTGGCCGCCGCATCCAGGCGCGCATCCAGATCATTCAGCTCGCTGGCCTGCACCAGTCCCAGATGACGGCTTGGCAGTTCGATGCCGGTTTCGCGGGACAGCGCGCCGTACCAGCGCAAGCCTTCGGTCAGGCTGCCTTCGAGCAACTGTGCATGGCGTACGGTGCCAACTCGATTGGCCAGCACCCCGGCAAACGGCAGATCCGGCTGATAGCGCGCCAAACCAAGGGCCAGCGCACCAAAGGTTTGGGCCATGGCAGTGCCATCAATCACCCCCAACACCGGCACGCCAAAATGCCGTGCCAGATCGGCGCTGGAAGGCGTGCCGTCAAACAGCCCCATCACACCTTCAATCAAAATCAGGTCCGCCTCACCGGCGGCTTCCCACAGCAGGCGACGGCTTTCCTCGGCGCCCACCATCCACAAATCCACCTGATACACCGGCGCACCGCTGGCGCGCTCCAGGATCATGGGGTCGAGAAAATCCGGGCCGCACTTGAATACCCGCACCTTGCGCCCCTGATTGCGATGCAACCGGGCCAAAGCCGCTGTAACCGTGGTCTTGCCCTGACCGGAAGCCGGCGCGGCGATCAGCACCGCCGGGCAATGACGTGACGCTCTCATACTTCAACACTCACAATTCGATGCCTTTCTGGGCTTTGATCCCGGCCTGGAAAGCGTGTTTGACCACCGCCATCTCAGTCACGGTATCAGCCAGATCAATCAGTTCAGGTTTGGCGCCACGGCCGGTGACCAGCACATGCTGCATGGGCGGACGGGCTTGCAGGTCGGCGAGCACCTGTTCCAGATCGAGGTAGCCGTGCTTGAGCGCGATATTCAGCTCATCGAGCACCACCAACCCAATGGACGGATCGCGCAGCATCTCGCGGGACACTTCCCACGCGGCTTCGGCGGCGGCGATATCGCGCTGGCGGTCCTGGGTTTCCCAGGTAAAGCCTTCACCCATCACGTGGTAGCGCACCTGCTCGGGAAAACGGCGGAAGAAAATCTCCTCACCGGTGCTGTTGCGCCCCTTGATGAACTGCACCACGCCGCACTGCATGCCGTGGCCCATGGCCCGGGCCAGCATGCCAAACGCAGAACTGCTTTTGCCTTTGCCATTGCCGGTCAATACCAGCAGCAGTCCGCATTCATTGGGCGAGCTGGCAATGCGCTCGTCCATAACCGCTTTTTTGCGCAGCATGCGCGCCTGATGGCGTTCGTCGCGCTCGGGGGATTCATTCATGGCAACTCTCCGTTGGGTTCGATGATGCAAACGGGAGGCGGGGGAAATTGAAAAAACACACTGCATCGCCCGCCGCGAGAGTGGTGGATGGATCAGGCCGGTCTCCGGGCTCACAAGCGGGCGGCACCTGTAGGGTGCACCCTTGTCCACGCGCCTTCCCGTGCAAAAAACACAGTGGCACTGAGCGTGGCTTTGACTCGTTTACCGTTGCGGGGGCAGCGCCGGGATCGTGGCGGTTGTGTAGGTCCAACACTCCCTCACCGGCTTCCCTGTTTCACTCTGTCGACCCGTTGCCACAGAGCACCTGAAACAAGCCGCGAAGGTTAGAGGGTTGGGGGTGGAGCGTCAATTAAAGCCGGCGCCTAAAGGCTTTATCCGGCGCCCGGGCTGAACCTTTAAACAGCTACGCTTCTCTACTACCAGACAAGATCTTATGGAGAACCACATGCTCAAGCGCCAGCACGCCGTTGTTATTGTTCTTGCCGCAGGATTGGTCGCTTGCGGCGAAAGCTCGACCCTGCAAGTCAGTGAGGGAACCGGCCCATCACCCAAGCTTCCCGAACCCAATAAAACCCTGATTCCGACGGTCAATATCGCCCCCGCCATCGGCTGGCCCGATAATGCCACCCCAGTGGCTGCCCACGGCTTGCACGTCGCCGCTTTCGCCCAGAACCTCGACCACCCGCGCTGGCTCTATGTACTGCCCAACGGCGACGTGCTGGTGGCCGAATCCAATTCGCCGCCCAAGCCGGATGACAGCAAGGGCATCAAGGGCTGGATCGCAGACAAGGTCATGTCCCGCGCCGGGGCCGGAGTGCCAAGTGCAAACCGGATTACCCTGCTGCGCGACGCGGACCACGATGGCGTCGCCGAAACCCGCACCGTGTTTATTGAGAACCTGAACTCTCCCTTTGGCATGACGCTGGTGGGTAACGATCTGTATGTGGCAGATGCCGACAAGCTGTTGCGCTTCCCCTATCAAGCCGGTGAAAACAGCATCAGCGCCAAACCGGTCAAGGTGGTGGACTTACCCGGCGGGCCTCTGAACCACCATTGGACCAAAAACGTGATCGCCAGCAAGGACGGCACCAAGTTATATGTGACCGTCGGATCCAACAGCAATGTGGGCGAAAATGGCATGGACAAGGAGCAAGGTCGCGCCGCGATCTGGGAAGTCGACCCGGCCACCGGCAGCCACCGCATTTTTGCGTCGGGCCTGCGCAACCCTAATGGCATGGACTGGGAGCCCACCTCCGGCAAGCTCTGGACAGCAGTTAATGAGCGTGACGAAATCGGCAGTGACCTGGTGCCCGACTACATCACATCAGTCCAGGATGGCGGCTTCTATGGCTGGCCCTACAGCTACTACGGCCAGCATGTGGATGTGCGGGTCAACCCGCAAAACCCTGAACTGGTGGCCAAGGCCATTGCCCCGGATTACGCCGTTGGGCCACACACGGCGTCTTTGGGGCTGACGTTTGCCGAAGGCAGCCATTTACCCGGCTTTACCCAGGGTGCCTTTATCGGCCAGCACGGCTCCTGGAACCGCAAACCCCACAGTGGTTACAAAGTGATTTTCGTGCCTTTTGCCGGCGGCAAACCGGAGGGCATGCCGATCGATGTGCTGACCGGCTTTCTTAACGCCGACGAAAAAGCCATGGGCCGGCCAGTGGGCGTGGTGATCGACAAGCAAGGGGACTTGTTGGTGGCTGATGATGTAGGCAACAAGGTTTGGCGGGTGTCGGGAAAATAGGCTTTCTAATCAAGAGCCGCCCTCACCCTAGCCCTCCCCGGAGGGAGAGGGTTGGGGTGAGGGGCTTTAGGGCAAACGTGCCAAATGCTGCTCGGTCGGCAACACGCGCTTGGCATTCAGATAAGCCCTCTGCCAGTAGGCCTTGTTCAGGCTGTCCAGCTTAACCGTACCGCCCGTGGCCGGCGCATGGACAAAGCGCCCTTCGCCTACGTAGATCCCGGCGTGACTGACCTGGGAGCCACCATTGGTTGCAAAGAACAGCAGGTCACCGGTTTGCAGCTTGTCCTGGCCGATGCTCTGCGCACGCATCACGATCATCTCGCGCGTAGTGCGCGGCAACGAAATACCCGCGGCGTCGTTGTACACGTACTTGATCAGGCCACTGCAATCAAACCCCGAATCCGGGGTATTGCCGCCCCAGCGATAAGGCGTACCTACCAGACCAAGGGCGCGAAAAAGCACATCTGCGGCAACCGGCGAGGTTTCTTCGGGATGAGTGATAAACACAACCGGCTTTTGTGCCACGGGGGCTGGCGGGGTGCGGCTGGCGCAGGCACTGAGCAGTGCTGCTAAAGTGAGGAGAGCAACGCGGGCCATGATCGACATAAACAGAATGTTCCTGATTCTGGATACGGCAACTCAGGCCGCGAACCCCAAAGCCGCGAGAGGGGGCACCTTCGCGGCTTCAGAAATTTAACATTGCGACTTAATTCTAGCTCTTAGCTGCAGAACTTCAAGTAACACATTAACTTTACTTGCGGGCTACGACGCTCGCAGGGGCCATCGCCAGGGCGCGTTTGGCCTCAATAAAGGTCTTGCTCCAGTAGCTGTCACCCAGGTTATCAATCCGCACACCACCGCTGCGGCGGCTGCTGGAGTGAATAAACTGGTCATCACCCAGGTAAATCCCGGCATGGCTCACACGGCCACGACCATTGGTGCTGAAGAACAGCAAATCACCCGGTTTCAAATTATTCCGTGCGACCAGCGGTGCTTTTACGTTGATCATTTCGCGGGTTGAGCGCGGCAATTGCATGCCCGCCTCTTCCTTGAACAGATAACCGATAAAGCCGCTGCAATCGAAGCCTGCCTCGGAGGTGCCACCAAAACGGTAACGGGTACCGATCAAGGACATACCGCGCTCTAGAATGCTGTCAGCCAGAGCTGGCAATTCATAAGGCTTGCTGTTGGCAGAAAACTCAGCCAGTTCTTTTTCGGTTGCCAGTTCTTCCTGATAAAGAGCGGAAGTTTGCGAGACCGAAGATGACTTTTGAACCTGAGCCTGGACGACTTGCTGCGACACTGGCGTGTGAGCAGCACAACCAAACAACAGGGTAACGAGTGCGAGGGGCACGAGGGGTGCGAAGCGCTTTAGCATGGGCACGACCGTGGCTTATTAGAAAAAGTAGCCGCGACTATGCCTTCTATGATCCTCATTTGCAAATTCAATCGATCTAAATGTGACTTGATGGTTTTGTCGTGACATCTAAGGCTTTACACCCCTGACGACAGATTTTGCGCCCACAGCCCTTTGGCCGCGCAGGATTTTTGGCGCCTGGAAACTGTCAAAACCGGCTACAACCCTTATTTTTGAAGGGCTGAGCTACCAGCCAAGGGTTTCTTTCAGGAAGGGAATGGTCAGCTTGCGCTGCGCCTGCAAGGACGCTTGATCGAGCCGCTCGAGCAAATCAAACAAGGCACTCATGCTGCGGGTACCGCGCGTGAGAATGAAATGCCCGACTTCGTCAGTCAGGTGCAGGCCACGGCGTGAAGCACGCAACTGCAAAGCCCGCAGCTTGTCCTCATCGGACAGGGGGCGCATCTGGAAAACCAGCGCCATGGTCAGGCGGGACTTGAGGTCTGCCAGTTTGATCGGCAATTCTCGAGGCGAGGTGGAGGCTGCAATCAACAGGCGCCGGCCGCTGTCACGCAGCCGGTTGAACAGATGGAACAGCGCCTCTTCCCAATCAGCACGCCCGGCCACCGCCTGCAGGTCATCCAGGCAAACCAGCTCGTACTGCTCAAGGTTATCGAGGATTTCTATGCCGCGATCCAGCAACTCGGCCAGCGGCAGGTAAACCGCCGGTTCGCCCATCTGCTCAAAGCGCAGGCAAGCGGCCTGCAGCAGGTGCGTACGCCCTACGCCATGTTTGCCCCACAGGTAAATCAGGCTTTCTGTCCAGCCGGCGTCGGCTTCGCACAGACGTTCGACATAGCCGAGTGCAGCGGCATTGGCGCCTGGATAATAGTTTATGAAGGTAGCGTCATCACGCAGACGCACACCTAGGGGCAGCTGAATCGGTTTCATGCTGACTGAACAGTTCAAGCGAACCGTTAGTGGCCTCTGTGTAAGGTTTGAAAAGTTTATACCCGTGTCGCCGGGCACACAATGTAACAGACCACGAGCAAAATCAAAGGTTTGCGTTAAGGTCTTGGATTGATTGGGCTTTTTCTGGCGCCTGCGAGCCGCCTCGAACGCACAAAGAAGGCCGGGCCGCCTCGCGACAACCCCGCCGCTTCACAACCCACCCTCTACAACTGCGGATCCTCACTGCCTTTATAGACCTGGGAATCCTTATACAAATCCTGCACATGGCGCACCAGCACCATGATCACGGCCGCTACCGGCAAGGCCAGCAATACACCGGTAAAACCGAACAGCTCACCGCCAGCCAGAATCGCAAAGATCACCGCCACCGGGTGCATACCGATTTTGTCACCCACCAGCAGCGGGGTAAGCACGGTGCCCTCCAGGGCTTGGCCGATCATAAACACCGCCACGATGCCGAGCATCGGGTACAGATCCCCGCCAAACTGGAATAACCCGGCAACCAACGCCGCACCGATGCCGACAATAAAGCCCATATACGGCACGATGGCCGCTATACCCGCCATCAAGCCGATCAACAACCCCAGCTCGAGGCCGACCAGCATCAGGCCCGCCGAGTAGATCACCCCCAGCGCCAGCATCACCAGCAACTGACCGCGCACAAACGCGCCGAGCACGTCGTGGCACTCTTTGGCCAGTGACACGATCTGATCTGCCCGAGCCCGCGGCAACAGACCGCGAATCTTTGCCATCATGATGTTCCAATCACGCAACAGGTAGAACGCCACCACCGGAATCAACACCAGATTGGCCAAAAAGCCGATCAGCGCCAGACTGGAAGCCGTGGCCTTGGACAGGACGATTCCGACAATGTCAGTGGCCTGCCCCATATGCTCGGTGATCGCCGCCTTGATCTTGTCGAACTTCCAGAAACTGTCACTCAAGCCGAACTTGGCTTGCACCCACGGCATTGCCGTGTGCTGCAGCCAGTCGAGGATCTGCGGTGCCAACTGATAGAGCTTCAACAGTTGCTTGGCCAGCAGCGGCACCAGTACCAGCAGCAATGTCATCAAAATGACAGTGAACACGGTAAAGACCGCAACCACACCCCAGGTTCTTGAAAGTCCGAACCTTTCCAGTCGATCGACCACAGGGTCGAACATATAGGCCAGGACGATGGCGACCAGAAAAGGCGTGAGTATCGGATGCAGGAAATACACGAACAGGGCGAATCCCAACGCCACGCCCCACCACACCCACCGTCGCGAATCAGCCATGAGCCACCCCATCCTTATATAAAGAAGACATCAACCTACCAGCGAAACCGCAACTGCGCCGCAGGGCCTGAGGCAACACTTGACGCCTGCCCCCCATCAGCCGCAACAGGCACTTGCCCCGCCGGTACTTCCTGCAACTGCGCCAGCCCCAATTGCGAACGCAACTGCTCGGCGCTGCCGTTTACCAGGTACACAACACGATCACCGTCAACGCTCTTGAGTTGCGCACCAAAAGGCTCAAGCAAATGCCCCAGCTGCGCATAACGCTGCAACGTCATGCCTTGCACTTCGAGCAACTGCTCGGAAGAAACCCCGGGCTTGACCGCATAGCGCGGCGCCAGACGCTGGCTGACCGCAAGCATCACGGCATCGGCCAGCGCTGCCTGATCAGGAGCCTGAGCGCTGCCCTGCTCCTGCTGATCACCTACCCACAAACGCCATTTGGCGCTCCACTGCCCGTCATCTTCACGAGCATGCACCGCCAGCAATGCGTCCGCACCATAACGCTCGGAAGCGTCTTTTAAAGGCGCAGGATTGCTGCCCTCAAGATTTTCAGCCGTACCCACAAGCTGTTCACTCAAATCCGCCAACGGCAAGCGCAATGGCAAACCCCGATGCTGCGCGGCACGACGCAACGGCTCGGCCACTGACTGACCGTCCCCCACCAGGCTCGAACCTTCGACCGAGTCATTCAGCCACCAGCCCAGCAGCGCAGGGCGATTACTGCCCCACAGCGACAGCCCGGCCTGATGCAACGCACGATCGGTACTCACCGGATCGAAGTCCACTTGCAGGCTTTGCGGCGGGCCGGCGTCATAGCCGTAGCGACTGATGATTTGCTGCGGATCTTTGCGAATCGCCTCCAGCGCCGGACTCTTAATCGCCGCGGCATCTCCGGTCAGACGCAACACCAGGGTTTCCAGGGCCTTTTGCGTAGCCTGGGTGCGCTCATCAGGTGACTGGGTGGTGACTGGCTCGAGCACCTGATAAAGACCGGTGAGGATTTCGGCATGACTGGCCAGGCTGAAAAAAGACAGACAGCCCACGGCTAAAAATTGGCTAAAACGCATGAAAGATTCCCGATGACAAAAAGCAGCCTATTAAGGACGCCATAAAAACACTCGAACAGACTTCTGACACGGCCACGGCCAAATCATTCACGCCCGTTTCGCGTTTTCACGCGGTCACACAACCTCTCTATACCTTATACAGGCCTGTGCGCAGACCCAAGTACGACTAAAAAAGGTTTTTTTCGCCAGATATAACCCTGCCTGTCGGCCCGAGGATGGCCGCTGCCCTTCAAGCCTGATAAAATCGCGCGCCTTCGCAGACCGCCAACAGCCGGGCACCCTGCAAATGCTCTGGTGCAATCCTTGAGCACTTGCAAGCCTGCCCCCTGAACTCGGTCGATACCCCCGAATCCCCCCTAAAGGCCTGGATTATGAGCAAGCAACCATCCCTGAGCTACAAAGACGCCGGTGTAGACATCGACGCCGGTGAAGCATTGGTCGAACGCATCAAGAGCGTGGCCAAGCGCACTGCACGCCCGGAAGTGATGGGCGGCCTCGGCGGTTTTGGCGCCCTCTGCGAAATTCCGGCTGGCTACAAGCAGCCTGTTCTGGTTTCCGGCACTGACGGCGTCGGCACCAAGCTGCGCCTGGCCCTGAACCTGAACAAGCACGACAGCATCGGTATCGACCTGGTTGCCATGTGCGTCAACGACCTGATCGTATGCGGCGCCGAGCCTCTGTTCTTCCTTGACTACTACGCCACCGGCAAGCTCAACGTTGAAACCGCGACCCAGGTGGTAACCGGTATCGGCGCTGGCTGCGAACTGTCCGGTTGCTCGCTGGTTGGCGGCGAAACCGCTGAAATGCCAGGCATGTACGAAGGCGAAGACTACGACCTGGCCGGCTTCTGCGTTGGCGTTGTAGAAAAATCCGAGATCATCGACGGTTCCAAGGTCGCTGCCGGCGACGCCCTGCTCGCCTTGCCGTCCTCGGGCCCGCACTCCAACGGCTACTCGCTGATCCGCAAGATCATCGAAGTGTCGGGTGCCGACATCGAAAACATCCAGCTCGACGGCAAGCCACTGACCGACCTGCTGATGGCGCCGACCCGCATCTACGTCAAGCCGCTGCTCAAACTGATCAAGGAAACCGGCGTGGTCAAGGCCATGGCCCACATCACCGGTGGCGGCCTGCTCGACAACATCCCGCGCGTACTGCCAAAAGGTGCACAAGCGGTGGTTGACGTTGCCAGCTGGCAGCGCCCTGCCGTCTTCGACTGGCTGCAGGAAAAAGGCAACGTGGACGAGCACGAAATGCACCGCGTGCTGAACTGCGGCGTTGGCATGGTCATCTGCGTAGCTCAGGCTGACGTTGAAACCGCGCTGAACGTACTGCGTGAAGCGGGCGAGCAGCCTTGGGTCATCGGTCAGATCGCAACCGCCGCTGAAGGCGCTGCGCAAGTTGAGCTGCAAAACATCAAGGCGCACTAATGCCTGATACCTGTGATGTAGTGGTGCTGCTTTCCGGCACCGGCAGCAACTTGCAGGCCTTGATCGACAGCGATGACGTCAAGGCCAGCCCGGCAACAATCCGCGCGGTGATCTCCAACCGCGCAGATGCCTACGGCCTGCAACGCGCCAAAGACGCGGGTATCGATACCCGCGTACTGGATCACAAGGCATTCGAGGGCCGCGAGGCCTTCGATGCTGCATTGATCAAAGTCATCGACGAATTCAAACCGAAACTGGTGGTTCTGGCCGGGTTCATGCGCATTCTCAGCGCAGAATTCGTGCGTCACTATCAGGGTCGCCTGCTGAATATCCACCCTTCCCTGCTCCCCAAATACAAGGGTTTGCACACGCACCAGCGGGCGCTGGAAGCAGGAGACGGTGAGCACGGCTGCAGCGTGCACTTTGTGACCGAGGAACTCGACGGCGGACCTCTGGTCGTACAGGCAGTGATACCGGTAGAGTCCGATGACTCGCCACATAGCCTGGCGCAACGGGTTCACGCCCAGGAACACCGGATTTATCCGCTTGCAGTGCGCTGGTTTGCCGAAGGTCGCTTGTCACTTGACGAGCGAGGCGCATTATTGGACGGTCAATTACTTGCGGCCAGCGGCCACTTGATACGAACCTAGGAGAACTTATGCGTCGTGCCCTGCTTCTCGCCCTTAGCCTGCTGGCTATTCCAGCAGTCCAAGCGGCCGATCTTCAGCCTTTCAAGGCCAGCTACACCGCAGACTGGAAACAGCTGCCCATGAGCGGTTCTGCCGAGCGCAGCCTGACCAAGGGTGACAATGGTATCTGGACCTTGAATTTCAAGGCTTCAATGCTGGTAGCCAGCCTGAACGAAGAAAGCACCCTCAAAATCGAGAAAAACACGCTGATCCCGCTGACCTACCACTTTGAACGTGGCGGCCTGGGAAAAGCCAAGAAGATCGATCTGGATTTCGACTGGGCGGCCAAGATGGTCACCGGCACCGATCAGGGCGACGCTGTCAAAGTACCCTTGCTCAGCGGCATGCTCGACAAGTCCACCTACCAGCTGGCACTGCAGCGTGACGTAGAAGCCGGCAAAAAGTCCATGAGCTACCAGGTGGTTGATGGCAATGACGTCGACACCTATGACTTTCGCGTGATCGGCCCTGAAGTGGTTGAAACCAAGGCTGGCAAGGTCGACGCAATCAAGGTTGAGCGCGTACGCGACCCGACACAGAACAAGCGCATCACTGAAATGTGGTTCGCCAAGAACTGGGGTTCGCTGCTGGTCAAACTGCGCCAGGTCGAAAAAGACGGCAAGGAATACAACATCATGCTGCTGGACGGCACGGTGGATGGCAAAACGGTCAAGGGCAACTAAGCGACAAGCCTTTAGCTGCAAGCCTCAAAAAAACCTCGCTTCGGCGAGGTTTTTTTGGTCTGTAACACACCAAAAACATGAAACATTTTTCATAAAACTATTAAACAAATCCGTAAACACCCCGTGCTTAAAGGGCTGCAGGGTTTAAGGATTTTCTGCAAGATGACAGCGCGACAATCAGCTATTTACTTAGGAAGCTAACAGATTCTATAAAGAAGTCCTGCGACGCCTTGCCGCAGGCCCTCATCAGAATTTGGAGCAAGCAGATGACTATCAAAGTAACTGAGCGCGACGATTCACGTATGTTCCACCAACTGGTAGCCCACGGTGTACACCTATGGGATGTGCATCAAGAAGACATACTGGTAGGCATGTTCCACCGCGAAAGCGACGCTCACAGCTACAAGGCTGAGCTGGAAAAGCTGGAAGCGCAGAAACGCCAGGCCTGAGCAGAAGAAACTACTGTCTTGAAAAACACAAACCCCGCCGAAGCGGGGTTTGTTTTGTTATGCGCCAACGCAACACTCTGTGGGAGCGAGCCTGCTCGCGAAGAGCAGCGAACGCTTTCGCGAGCAGGCTCGCTCCCACAGGTTATGCCAGCACTACCACATCAGGTCATCAGGGATCTGATAGGCCGCGTACGGATCGTCTTCTTCCGGGGTTTTCGGCTCAACCAGGATATTCAGCTGCACGATCCGGCGCGGATCGCGCTCCTGGATCTTCAGTGCAGCTTCACGGGGGATGACTTCGTAGCCGTCCTGGTGCTGCACGATCGCCAGCGAGCCATTGGCCAGCTTGTTGCGCATCAGGGTGTTGACCGACAGGCGCTTGACCTTTTTGTCATCAACGAAGTTGTAGTAGTCCTCAGTGGTCAGCTTGGGCAGACGTGATACTTCGATCAATTGCTTGATCTGCGCAGCACGGGCTTTTTGCTCGACCTTCTCCTGCTGCTGGCGGTTCAGTTCCTGGTCGCGCTTGACCTTCTCGGCCTTGGCTTCGGCAGCCAGACGCTGCTGGGTGTCGTCCAGTTCGATCTGGCCTTTGTGGGCCAGACGCTGTTGTTTCTGTTTTTCTTTGCCGGCCTGCTTGGCCTGCTTCTCGTTGACCAGTCCGGCTTTGAGCAACTGGTCGCGTAGGGAAATGCTCATCTACTTACTCACTTAGGCAAACTCAGCCGCAGCTGGGCAAATTCTTTTCCTGGCGCTTGGCTTCACCCCACAGGGCGTCCAGGTCTTCAAGGGTGCAACTTTCAATGGGACGCAGGGTATCGCGCAATGCCTGCTCGATAAACCGGAAACGTCGATCAAATTTTGCATTGGCACCACGCAAGGCGGTTTCCGGGTCCACTTTAAGATGACGGGCCAGATTGACCACGGAAAACAGCAGGTCGCCGATTTCGTCATGAATGGCCGCCGAATCGTTGTCGGCCATGGCCTCCAGCACTTCATCCAGCTCTTCACGCACCTTGTCCAGCACCGGCAATGCCGCTGGCCAGTCAAAACCGACCTGGGCGGCGCGCTTTTGCAGCTTGGCGGCGCGGGACAGGGCAGGCAAGGCGACGGGCACATCGTCAAGCAAGGACAATTGCTCGGGGGCGGTAGACTTTTCTGCGCGCTCCTCGGCCTTGATCTCATCCCAGCGTACCTTGACCTGTTCTTCGCTCAAGCGCGGCACATCCAGCGGCGCATACAGGTCACCGGTGGGAAAGACATGGGGGTGACGGCGGATCAGCTTGCGGGTAATGCTGTCGATCACCCCGGCAAACTCGAAACGGCCTTCTTCCCGGGCCAGCTGGCTGTAATACACCACTTGAAACAGCAAATCGCCGAGTTCGCCCTGCAGGTGCTCGAAGTCACCCTGCTCAATGGCGTCAGCGACCTCGTAGGCCTCTTCGAGGGTATAAGGCACGATAGTGGCGTACGTTTGCTTGATATCCCACGGGCAGCCGTACTGCGGGTCACGCAGGCGGGCCATGAGGTGCAGCAGGTCGTCGAGGTTGTACATCTGTAATCCTTTGGCACACGCTAACCACACCCTGTGGGAGCGGGTTTGCTCGCGATATGAACACCCCGGTACAGCTGACTCACCGAGGAGATGCAATCGCGAGCAAGCCCGCTACCACAAAGGATCAGCGCGGCTCACTACGCCCGATCCGGCGGGTTTCGATGATGTTCGGCAGTTGCGAGATCCGCCCCAGTAAACGCCCCAGCGCATCCAGCCCCGGGATCTCGATGGTCAAGGTCATCAACGCGGTGTTGTTTTCCTTGTTCGAGCGGGTGTTGACCGCCAGCACGTTGATCCGTTCGTTGAGCAACACCTGCGACACATCACGCAACAAGCCCGAACGATCGTAGGCGCGGATTTCGATATCCACCGGATAGGTCGAGACCGGGATCGGCCCCCAGTTGACCTGAATCATCCGCTCCGGCTCACGACTGCCCAGTTGCAGCACCGAGGCGCAGTCCTGGCGGTGAATGCTGACGCCACGGCCCTGGGTGATGTAACCGACAATCGCATCCCCCGGCAGCGGCTGACAGCACCCGGCCATCTGGGTCAGCAGGTTGCCGACGCCTTCGATCTGGATGTCTCCACGCTTGCCCGGCTTGTAGCCCGTGGCCTTACGCGGGATCAGCTCCATCTGCTCGCTGCCGCGCTCAGGCTCGACCTGTTGCTGGGCCAGGTTGATCAACTGCGCCAGGCGCAAGTCGCCAGCCCCGAGCGCCGCGTACATGTCCTCGGCGGTTCGCATGTTGGCCTTGTCGGCGAGCTTCTCGTAATCCACCGCCGGCAGGCCCAAACGGCCGAGTTCGCGCTCGAGCATGGTTTTGCCGGCAGCGACGTTCTGATCGCGCGCCTGCAACTTGAACCAGTGGACGATTTTCGCCCGCGCCCGCGAGGTGGTGACATAGCCCAGGTTCGGGTTCAGCCAGTCGCGGCTCGGCGTACCGTGCTTGCTGGTGATGATCTCGACCTGCTCACCGGTCTGCAGACTGTAGTTGAGCGGCACGATGCGCCCGTTGATCTTGGCACCACGGCAGTTGTGGCCAATCTCGGTGTGAACCCGGTAGGCAAAGTCCAGCGGCGTCGCCCCCTTGGGCAGGTCGATGGCATGCCCGTCAGGGGTGAAGATATACACCCGGTCCGGCTCGATATCGACGCGCAGCTGATCGGCCAGGCCACCGATGTCGCCCAGTTCTTCGTGCCACTCCAGCACCTGGCGCAACCACGAGATTTTCTCTTCGTACTGGTTGGACCCGGCCTTGACGTCAGTGCCCTTGTAGCGCCAGTGCGCGCAAACCCCCAGCTCGGCCTCTTCGTGCATGGCATGGGTGCGAATCTGCACTTCCAGGACCTTGCCTTCAGGCCCGATCACGGCAGTATGCAGCGAGCGGTAGCCGTTCTCCTTGGGGTTGGCGATATAGTCGTCGAATTCCTTCGGGATATGCCGCCACAGGGTATGGACGATGCCCAGCGCGGTATAGCAGTCGCGCATTTCCGGCACCAGTACCCGTACGGCACGCACGTCATAGATCTGGCTGAAGGCCAGGCCCTTGCGCTGCATTTTGCGCCAGATCGAGTAGATATGCTTGGCCCGGCCGCTGATGTCGGCGTCGGTCACGCCGGTGGCTTCCAGCTCGGTACGCAACTGGTTCATCACATCGCTGATAAAGCGCTCGCGGTCGAGGCGGCGCTCATGCAGCAAGGTGGCGATCTGTTTGTACTGCTCGGGCTCCAGATAGCGGAAGGACAGGTCCTCCAGCTCCCACTTGATGTGGCCGATGCCCAGGCGGTGCGCCAATGGCGCATAAATATCGAACACCTCGCGGGCGACGCGGTTGCGCTTCTCGTCCGGGGCATTTTTGACTGCGCGAATCGCGCAGGTACGTTCAGCCAGCTTGATCAGTGCCACGCGCACGTCATCAACCATGGCAACCAGCATCTTGCGCAGGTTTTCGACCTGGCCCTGGGTGCCCAGCACCATCGATTGACGGGGGCTGAGGCTGGCACTGATGGCCGCCATGCGCAGTACACCATCAATCAGTTTGGCCACCACCGGACCGAAGCGCTGGCTGACGGCAGGCAACAGCACCTGCCCTTCGCGCACGCAACGATAGAGAATCGCGGCAACCAGGGAATCCTGATCCAGTTTCAGATCGGCCAATATCTCGGCGATTTCCAACCCGGTACGAAAGCTTGAGGTGCCCTCGGCCCACAGGTTTTTCGCCGCATTGGCTTGCTGCTCGGCCTCGCGTGCAAACTCACACGCTTCTTTCAAGGCTTCACGGTCCAGCGCCACATCGACACTCACCGCATGATCCAGCCATGCCTCGAGGTTGAGACTGCCGTCGGTGTTGATCGGCTGGTGTGCTCTGACCTGTACCATCTTGCTTACCTTCCCTACAGCGCAGGTTCAATGCGCCGAAATCACAGGCCCTGATCCCAACCGCGCGCTACAGGGCATAGCGTCGCGGGTTGCGGGCCCGTTGAAATAGACAGACATCCTAGTCTGCTTCAAATAACGCCATCGCCTCGACATGCGCTGTTTGCGGGAACATGTCGAGGATTGCGGCACGTTTTAACCGGTAACCCTGTTTAATCAGTTCAACCGTGTCGCGCGCCAGGGTGGCCGGGTTGCACGACACATACACCAAACGTTTGGCACCCAGGCCAGACAACTTTCGTACCACTTCATAAGCGCCGTCGCGAGGCGGATCGAGCAGTACCGCATTGAAACCGGCTTTGGCCCAGGTTGCATCCACAAGCGGCTGCGACAAGTCGGCCTGAAAAAACACTGCATTATGCAGGCTGTTACTGACCGCGTTTTGCGCGGCGCGTTCGACCATGGTCGCAACACCTTCAACAGCCACGACTTCACGCGCTTTTTGTGCCAGTGGTAGAGCGAAGTTACCCAGCCCACAGAACAAGTCAAGAATCCGTTCGTCAGCTTGTGGCGCAAGCCACTTAATGGCTTGAGCAACCATCGCTTCGTTAACGCCGGCATTGACCTGGACAAAATCCCCGGGGCGATACGCCAGCTGCAAATCCCATGTTTCCAGACGATAGCCCAAGGCCCGGGTCAAATCGACCGGCTGCGGCTCGCCTTCGCCATGCAGCCACAATTGGGCGTTATGGGTAATGCAAAATGCCTCAAGGACCTGCATGTCGGCAGCGCTCAGCGGCGCCATATGGCGCAGCAAAACCGCAATCGCCGAGCCACTGAACAACTCCACGTGGCCCAGTGCCTTGGGGTTGCCCAGTTGACGCAACATGGCGGGCAGCCCGGTCATGATAGGTTGCAAAGCCTGTACCAGAACCAAACAGTGATCGATGGCGACGATGTCCTGGCTGCCAGCAGCACGGAAACCCACGTCCAGGTGCTTGGCCCGCGCATCCCAGCGCACGGCGATACGTGCCCGGCGGCGGTAGCCAAACTCGGGACCGGTCAGCGGCGCTGCCCACTCTTGAGGTTCGACACCGGCCACGCGGGACAGTTGCTCGGCGAGCATGCGCTGTTTCAGTGCAAGCTGCTCTTCATGGGGCAAATGCTGCACGCTGCAGCCGCCGCACTTGCCCGCATGGGCACAGGGTGCCTGGCGACGGATCTCGCTGGCCTTGAAAACACGCTCGGTACGGGCTTCAACGACCTTGCCATGGGCACCCAGCACCCGGGCTTCGACTTCTTCACCGGCCAGAGCCCCCGAAACAAACCAGGTACGCCCTTCAATAAAGGCAATACCGCGGCCGTCGTTGGCCAGGCGTTCGATATTCAAACGCTGTTTCTTGCCCGCAGGCACTTGCGCAGCCTTGGTGCCGCCAGCAGGCTGGAAGCGCAGGCCTCTCTCTTGCTTGGCCATCAGTTGGGCGCATCGTAAATGCCGGTCGACAGATAACGGTCGCCTCGGTCACAAATGATCGCGACCATCACCGCGTTTTCGACTTCCTGGTTCAGGCGCAGCATCGCTGCCACCGCTCCGCCCGAGGACACACCACAGAAAATGCCTTCTTCACGGGCCAGTCGGCGGGTGACGTCTTCGGCTTCGCGCTGGGCCATGTCGACGATGCGGTCTACGCGGTCGGCCTGGTAGATCTTGGGCAAGTACTCGGTCGGCCAGCGGCGGATGCCCGGAATGGCAGCGCCTTCCATCGGCTGCAAACCGACGATCTGCACGCACGGGTTTTGCTCCTTGAGGTAGCGCGACACGCCCATGATGGTACCGGTAGTACCCATCGAACTGATGAAGTGGGTGATGGTACCGTTGGTCTGACGCCAGATTTCCGGGCCCGTACCGGTGTAGTGAGCCTCGGGGTTGTCACCGTTGGCAAACTGGTCGAGCACCTTGCCCAGGCCCTGGGCCTGCATCTTGTCGGCCAGGTCGCGGGCGCCTTCCATGCCCTCTTCCTGACTGACCAGGATCAGCTCGGCACCGTAGGCGGTCATGGCAGCCTTGCGCTCGGCGCTGGAATTGTCGGGCATGATCAGGATCATCTTGTAGCCCTTGATCGCCGCGGCCATGGCCAGGGCAATCCCGGTATTGCCCGAGGTGGCTTCAATCAAGGTATCGCCAGCCTGGATCTGGCCGCGCGCTTCGGCGCGGGCAATCATCGACAGAGCCGGACGGTCCTTGACCGAGCCTGCAGGGTTGTTCCCTTCGAGCTTGAGCAACAAGGTGTTGGTAGTGTTTCCAGCCAGGCGCTGCAAGCGCACCAGTGGAGTGTTGCCGACGCAATCGGCGATAGTTGGGTACTGCAATGTCATGGCGTATTCGCAATCCAGACCGCGGGGTCGCACATCATACCGACAAACGCCGACAGCCCATATCACGCAAAGTACGGTGCTTATGGTTAAAGGCTATAAGCGCCGCAAGCCCATCACAATAATTCCTGTGGGAGCCGGGCTTGCCCGCGATTCTGACGCCGCGGTCTGTCAGGTAAAACGGACTGATACCATCGCGGGCAAGCCCGCTCCCACAGGGATGTATGTACAGCCGCGGCCTGAGCGTTTACGCGGCATGTCCGGCAAGCAAACGAACATGCACCCGCAACCCGCCGCCGTGGTTCTCTGCCCACAAACTGCCACCCTGCAGCCGCAGGGCATTGCGCGCAATACTCAGGCCCAGACCAAAGCCGCCATCGCCGGGACGCGAGCCATCAAGGCGGGTAAAAGGCGCAAAGATCCGCTCCAGTTCTTCAGGTGCCACACCTGCGCCCTGGTCATCGAGCCACAGGTGCCACATATTGCCTTCGCGCCGGCCATCAAGGCTGACGATACCCTCGGGTGGAGAATGGCGAATGGCATTGCGCAGGATATTTTCCATGGCTTGAGCCAGGCTGTTGAGATGCCCGCGCACCCAGCAATGCTCATCCACCAGACAAGGCAGTCGCGATTGCGGCCAGCCACTTTCAAAGCGGGCGTTTTCGGTGAGCATCTCCCACAGCGCCTGCACCTGAATGTCTTCCACCGGCAGCGGCCCGCGCTCGGCATCCAGCCAGGCCAGTTGCAAGGTGTCTTCGACCAGCCGTTGCATGCCGTCGACTTCACGGCCCAGGCGCTCACGCAAGGCCTCGCCCCCCTGCTCGCTGTCACAGGCTACCCGCAAACGGCTCAAGGGCGTGCGCAGCTCATGGGACAAGTCGCGGAGCAATTGCTGCTGTTGCGAGACCGTACTCTGCAAGCGCTCGGACATCTGATCGAACGCCCGCGCCAGCTCACCCAGTTCGTCCTGGCGGCTGGTGATCTGGCTCGATAGCCGCGCCCCCAGTTGATCAGCCCGCCAGGCATTGGCCTGTTCGCGAAGATGGTTAAGCGGCACGATCAGCACGCGGTACAGGCCCACGCACAGCAACAGGCTCAGCAAGCCAGGAATTACGCCGTTGGTGACAATCCGCCAGATCACCTGGGAGCGCCCGGGCATAAAGCGTTGCGGCAACTCGATCACCAGGCTGCCCGCCGACGGGTCGCGGGGAAAGGGCACCTTTATCCATGGCCGCGCCGTCTTGATATGGCTGATGGGCCAGTCCAGGCCGCGCAAAAAGGTCAGCCGCTCACTTTCTCGATCACTCAGCGGGTAGCTGCTCAGCGACTGCAGGTCCTGACCAATCACCCCGACCCAGCCCGGCTCCCTGTGCCCCATGCCCTGCAACCACTGGTCGACGCCGGCTTGCTGAGCGCTCTCCCAGGCGCGCTCGGCCTCACCGGCATAGCGCACCAGGGTGCCGTGGGCCTGCTCGGACAAAAAGCCGGTGCGCTTGTCCATATAGCGACCCCAGGACCAACTGAGCCAGATCATCAGCAAGCAGAAAACCACCAGCAAACACGCCAGCTTCCAGAACACCGAATTCTTGCCGGGCACCTTACGGGGCATCGCTGGCACTAAGGACATAGCCCTTGCCCCACACCGTGCGTACTTCATGCTGGTAATAGCCGATAGTTTTGAGCTTTCGCCGGATCTGGCTGATATGCATGTCCAGGCTGCGGTCATGGGCTGCATAGCCGCGCTGCAAGACCTGCTGATAGAGAAAGGCCTTGCTCAACACTTCGTCGGCATTGCGCTGCAGGGTATCGAGCAGACGGAACTCGCTGCGGGTCAACCCGGCCCATTGCTCGCCCCGGCGCACATCGCACGCCTCGTCGTCGAACAGCAAACCGCTCTCGGCCGGTGGCAGTTCCTGCACCGTTGGGGCGCCAGGCATGCGATCCAGGGCCACGCGACGCAAGATGGCCTGGATGCGCACCCGCAGTTCGGCCATGCTGAACGGCTTGGGCAGATAATCATCGGCGCCCAGCTGGAAACCGCTGATACGGTCGGCCTCGGCACCCAGCGCCGACATCAGGATCACCGGCAAGGCGTGGGTCTGGCGCAGTTGCGTCAGCACCTGCAAGCCATTCATGCCGGGCAGCAGGATATCCATCAGCACCACGTCAAAGTGCTCCTGGCGGGCACGGGCCAGACCTTCCAGGCCATTCTGGCACCAGATAACGTCAAACCCGCAACGCCCCAGCTGCTCGTGCAGATAGGCGCCCAGAACGGGGTCGTCTTCAATGGTCAGTAGGCGCGAGGGGCTAACAGCTACGGGATTCATTAGCGTCTGCAAGTAATTCTCAATCGGCGATTATTCAAGATTGAGCCCCTGCGGGCAACCGGCACGGGCTTTACCCCGTCTGATAAACCGAAATTGATGGCAAATTTTCAAAGATTTGCCGGGCACCATATGGCTACACTGCCACCTGATCCGGGCGGGAAGCCCGGATCACTCTTAAAAGAATGCAGGGCTGGAGAGTTGTGTGCTTAAAAACCTCGGTATCAAAGGCCGCGTATTGCTGTTAACGCTATTGCCCGTCAGTTTGATGGCAAGCGTGCTCGGCGGCTATTTCACCTGGCTGCAACAGTCCGAACTGCAATCGCAACTGTTGCAGCGCGGGGAAATGATCGCCGAACAACTCGCCCCCCTGGTCGCCCCCGCCATGGGGCGCCACGACACCGCATTGCTGGCCCGTATCGCCACCGAATCTCTGGAACAACAGGATGTGCGCGCCGTGGCGTTCCTCAACGCCAACCACGAACCGCTGGCCCATGCCGGGCCGATCATGCTCAATCAGGCTCCACTGGGCAGCAGTACCCATCTGCAACAGCGCACCGACAACGATGCCACGCGCTATTTATTGCCCGTATTTGGCCGCCATCGCAACCTGGCCGGGGATGTGATCCCTAACGAAGCCCATCGCCTGCTGGGCTGGGTCGAACTGGAGCTGTCCCATAACGGCATGCTGCTGCGCAGCTATCGCAACCTGTTTGCCAGCCTGTTGCTGATCGTCACCGGGCTGGTGCTGACCACCCTGCTGGCCTTGCGCATGAGCCGCACCATCAACGCACCGCTGGGGCAAATCAAACAAGCCGTGGCCCAGCTCAAGGACGGGCATCTGGAAACCCGCCTGCCGCCACTGGGCAGCCACGAACTTGACGAACTGGCCTCGGGCATCAACCGCATGGCCGAAACCCTGCACAATGCCCAGGAAGAACTGCAGCACAGCGTCGACCAGGCCACCGAAGACGTACGCCAGAATCTCGAAACCATCGAAATCCAGAACCTTGAACTCGATCTGGCCCGCAAGGAAGCCCTGGAGGCCAGCCGTATAAAGTCCGAGTTTCTGGCCAACATGAGCCACGAAATCCGCACCCCGCTCAACGGTATCCTCGGTTTTACCCACCTGCTGCAAAAAAGCGAGTTGACCCCGCGCCAGTTCGACTACCTGAACACCATCGAAAAATCGGCCGACAACCTGCTGGGCATCATTAACGAGATTCTCGATTTTTCGAAAATCGAAGCCGGCAAGCTGGTGCTCGACAGCATTCCGTTCAATTTGCGCGACCTGCTGCAGGACACCCTGACCATCCTCGCCCCTTCGGCCCACGACAAGGGCCTGGAACTGGTCAGCCTGGTGTATCGCGACACCCCGCTGTCGCTGATCGGCGACCCGCTGCGGCTCAAGCAAATCTTCACCAACCTGATCAACAACGCCATCAAGTTCACCCGCGAGGGCACCATCGCGGTGCGGGCCATGCTTGAAGACCAGGACGAAAATGAAACCGACGGCAGTGTGCAACTGCGCATCAGCGTGCAGGACACCGGTATCGGCCTGACCGCCCAGGATATCCGCGCCCTGTTCCAGGCTTTCAGCCAGGCTGACAACTCACTGTCTCGCCAGCCCGGCGGCACCGGGTTGGGGCTGGTGATATCCAAGCGACTGGTCGAACAGATGGGCGGCGAAATCGGCGTTGAAAGCACCCCTGGCGAAGGCTCGGTATTCTGGATCAGCGTCAGGCTGCCCAAGGCTCGCGATGATGTCGAAGACTTGCCCGGCGCGCCGCTGCTGGGCCGGCGCGTAGCCATCCTGGAAAAACACGACCTGGCCCGCCAGGCCCTGCACCATCAACTGGAAGACTGCGGCCTGGAAGTCACGCCCTGCACTACTCTGGAAAACCTCACCAATTGTGTGACCGGCGCTCACCAGACCGCCCAGGCTATTGGTCTGGCAGTTCTGGGCGTAACGGCCAATGACACCCCGCCAGAGCGTCTCAACCAGCACATCTGGGATCTCGAGCACCTGGGTTGCAAGGTACTGGTTCTGTGCCCGACCACCGAGCAGGGCCTGTTCAACGCGGTGGTGGACAACCCCCACAGCCAGCTCCAGGCCAAACCCGCCTGCACCCGCAAACTGCGTCGGGCCCTGGCCGACCTGGTCAGCCCGCGACAAACCCGCAGCGAACCCGGCGAACCGCTGGCCAGCCGCGCGCCGCGCATTCTGTGTGTGGATGACAACCCGGCCAATCTGCTGCTGGTGCAAACCCTGCTTGAAGGCATGGGCGCCAAGGTGACTGCAGCGGACAGCGGTTATGCCGCCATTGATGCGGTCAAGGCACACGATTTCGATCTGGTGCTGATGGATGTGCAAATGCCCGGCATGGACGGGCGCGAGACCACCGAAGTCCTGCGCCAGTGGGAAAGCGAGCGCCACTGTACGCCGCTGCCGATCGTTGCGCTCACAGCCCACGCCATGGCCAACGAAAAACGCGCCTTGCTGCAAAGCGGCATGGACGACTACCTGACCAAACCGATCAGCGAACGGCAGTTGGCCCAAGTGATGTTGAAGTGGACGGGCTTGGCCTTGCGCAATCAGGCCAGCGAAAACTCGCACGAACCGACCCGTCACACCACGCAATTGCTCGTCCTCGACCACGATGAGGGGCTGCGACTGGCGGCAGGCAAGGCGGACCTGGCCATCGACATGCTGGCCATGCTGCTGGCTTCGCTGGAAGCCGACCGCGACGCTATCCGCCAGGCCCGTGAGGCCAGAGACAACAACGCATTGATCGAGCGCGTCCACCGCTTGCACGGCGCAACCCGTTACTGCGGCGTACCGCAATTGCGTGCGGCCTGCCAGCGCAGCGAGACCCTGCTCAAGCAGGCAAGCCCCAACGCCGTCGCCGCCCTGGACGAGCTGGATCAGGCCATCACACGCCTGGCCAAAGAAGCACGCAGTACTGCATAGCAAAATCATCGTGTGGGAGCGGGCTTGCTCGCGATTCGGGCGGCGCGGTATGTCAGGTAAACCGCCGTGATGCCATCGCGAGCAAGCCCGCTCCCATAAAAGCCGATTTGTAGTTACAGACCAAGGAAGACCCCATGCGCACGATTCTTTTCAGCAGCCAGACCTACGACCGCGACAGTTTCATCGCGGCCGCACAAGACGACGGTAACGAGCTGCATTTCCAGCCCGCGCGCCTGACCCTGGACACCGTAGCACTGGCCCATGACTACGAAGTGATCTGTCCGTTTATCAACGACGACCTCAGCGCCCCGGTGCTGGAGCAACTGGCTGCTGGCCGCACCCGCCTGATCGCCCTGCGCTCGGCCGGCTACAACCATGTGGATCTGCCCGCCGCCAAACGCCTGGGCCTGAGTGTGGTGCGCGTCCCCGCGTACTCCCCCCACGCCGTCGCCGAACATGCCGTGGCCCTTATCCTGGCGCTCAACCGCCGCTTGCACCGCGCCTACAACCGCACCCGCGAAGGCGACTTCACTCTGCACGGGCTGACCGGTTTCGATCTGGTGGGCAAGACCGTGGGCGTGGTGGGCACCGGCCAGATCGGCGCCACATTCGGCAAGATCATGGCCGGTTTCGGCTGCAAGCTGCTGTGCTTCGACCCTTATCCAAACGCCGAACTGCTGGCGCTGGGCGCTCGCTACGTCAGCCTGCCCGAACTGCTGGCCGGTTCGCACATCATTTCCCTGCACTGCCCGTTGACCGCAGACAACAAGCACCTGATCAACGCCACCAGCCTGGCCACCCTCATGCACGGCGCCATGCTGATCAACACCGGACGGGGGGCGCTGGTCGACACGCCGGCGCTGATTGAGGCGCTGAAAAGTGGCCAATTGGGATATCTTGGGCTGGATGTGTACGAAGAAGAGGCCCAACTGTTCTTCGAGGACCGCTCCGACCTGCCCTTGCAGGATGACGTGCTGGCCCGGCTGCTGACCTTCCCCAATGTGATCATCACGGCCCATCAGGCGTTTCTGACCCGCGAGGCGTTGAATGCAATTGCCAGCACGACCCTGAGCAATATCGCGGCCTGGAGAAACGGTACGGCGCAAAACCTGATCGAAGGTTGAGTCTGGACTTTGATGCCTGCGTGCTAGCATAGCGACTTACTTGGAGGACCCATGGTCGAACACGATTTCCGCTACAGCCTGCTTAACCCGCAGCACACCCTGATTGAATGCCGCGCTCTGGCGCCGGGCCTGTATCAAGTCACCGGCAACGGCGGCTCGATTCAAGCCGGTGATGTGCTGATTGTGTCCCTCAAGGGCAGCAAGACCTTGTCCATGCGTTTGAGCGTCGACAAGGTGCGCCACCTGATCAACCCGCGTGGCCAGTGGGTTGCCGTCACCAAAGGGCCGGTGTTCGGTGAATTGGCGATTCATGAATGGCAGGTCAACTGCGATGCTTGCGCCAAAGAGCTGAAGTTCGAGTTCGCAGTCGACGCCAAACTCGGCACCAAGGCGCAAAAGCCCGCAGCCACGGCGCGGATTGCCGAGCTGGGCTGGAGCACTGAAGGCAGCAAGCACCTGTGCCCGCAATGCCAAAAGGCCGCGCAATGAAACGCTTGATCCTGCTGGCCGTGCTGGGCGCAAGCCTGACGGGGTGTGCGGGTGATCCGGTGAAGTTGCAGCAAAACCACACCTACGTGTTGGAGTGGATCGGCGAACGACCGCTGATCGACAACAGCCACCTGACCGTCACCCTGGACGATGCTGGTCGGGCCTATGGCAGTGGCGGTTGCAACCATTGGTTTGCACCTTACACCCTCGACGGCGACAAGCTGACCTTTGGTGGCGTAGGCAGCACCCGCAAGGCCTGTGCGCCGGCGTTGATGGAGCAGGAGCAGCGATTCTTCGAGGCCTTGCAGACCGTACAGCGCTGGGACATATCGCCGATCGAGCAGGTGCGATTCTGGCCTGAACAGGGCAAGCCTCTGCGGCTTTGGCCTGAAGAAGGCTGATACCGCGGCGCTTGAATCACGAGCAAGCCCGCTCCCACAGACTGGTGCCAGCCTGTGGGAGCGGGTTTGTTCGCGATGGCTTCGACTCAGGCCCCTCTCAATTCCTTGATCTTCGCCAACACACCGGCCGCGGTCTGCTCGCCCATCAACGTTGCCCGCACCTTGCCTTTCTCATCCAGGATATAAGTCACCGGCAAGGCTTCGCTGCGTGGCAAATCGAACACCTCCGCCGGATCCTGCGCCAGCACGGTAAAGGTGATGCCCAGCGCGGTACTCGCGTCGCTCAGCTCCTTGCCCTGCAAACCATCGTAGTTGACCCCGAACACTCCCACCGACTGCCCCTGCAGCTGTTTTTCCAGCGAGTTGAGTTCAGGAATCTCGATACGACACGGGCCACACCACTCGGCCCAGTAGTTGATGACCTTCCATTGCTTGTCCAGACGCTCCGAGGCGATCTTCTGTCCGTGCTGATCGACCCCATAATCATTTCCGCAGCCGGCCAGCAATAATGTGGCGCAGACGGTAACTGCTGCCATGAGTCGCTTAAACATGCGTTGATCCTTCCCGGTAAATACATACAAAAATACATCAGCGAGCGGCCATTTACCGCATACGGTTCAGGCGCGCCCGTCAGGCAGGTAGAATAGCCGCCACCTTACGCAAGATGCGACCCGCACATGACCGATCTGACGCTTTATCACAACCCGCGCTGCTCGAAATCCCGCGGTGCGCTCGAACTCCTCGAAGCCCGCGGCCTGACCCCTACCGTGGTGCGCTACCTCGAAACGCCGCTGAGCGCCGCCCAACTGCGCGACCTGCTGGCCAAGCTGAACATCAGCGCACGGCAATTGCTGCGCAGCGGCGAAGACGAGTACAAGGCCCTCAACCTGGCAGACAGCGGTCTCACTGACGCGCAGCTGATCGACGCCATGGCTGCACATCCCAAGTTGATCGAGCGGCCGATCCTGGTCGCAGGCGACAAAGCCGTGATTGGTCGCCCACCGGAAAAAGTCCTGGAGATCCTGTCGTGAGTGCGCCTTATATTCTGGTTCTGTTCTACAGCCGCAACGGTTCGACCAGCGAAATGGCCCGGCAAATTGCCCGAGGCATCGAACAGGGCGGCCTCGAGGCGCGCCTGCGCACAGTGCCGGCCATTTCTGCCGAATGTGAAGCCGTGGCCCCGGCCATTCCGGACGAAGGCGCGATGTACGCCAGCCTCGACGACCTGAAAAACTGCTCGGGGCTGGCCCTGGGCAGCCCGACGCGTTTCGGCAACATGGCCGCACCGCTCAAGTACTTCCTGGATGGCACCAGCAACCTGTGGCTGACCGGCGCGCTGGTGGGCAAGCCGGCCGGTGTGTTCACCTCCACTGCCAGCCTGCACGGCGGCCAGGAAAGTACCTTGCTGTCGATGCTGCTGCCACTGATGCACCACGGCATGCTGGTCACCGGGCTGCCCTACAGCGAATCGGCCCTACTGCACACCACGGCAGGCGGAACGCCCTATGGCCCGAGCCATCACGCAGGTGCCGACGGCAAGCGCGGGCTGGACGAGCACGAAATCGCCCTGTGCCGGGCCTTGGGTCAGCGTTTGGCCACCATTGCCCGCAAACTGGAGAGCAACCGTGGCTAAAAAGCCAAAAGTGCTGCCGCCCATCGAGTGGCTGCAGCCGCGGGTAAGGCTGATGCGGGTAGTGAGCCTGGCGTGCTTCTTTGGCCTGATCGCCCTGCTGTGTGTTTATTACCTGATGTTTGCCAACCTGCACGGCGCGCGCCCGTGGGTGATCCTGCTGATCGAACTGGTGCCCTTGATGTTTGTGGTACCCGGCATGCTGATGGGCAGCCCCCGTGGGCACTCGTTCACCTGCTATGTGGTCAACCTGTACCTGATCAAGGGCGCGCTGGCGGCATTCGACCCGAACCGCCAGGTGTTCGGCCTGCTGGAGATCGCCGCCAGCGTGGCGGTATTTGTCAGTGCATTGCTGTTTGTGCGCTGGCGCTACCAACTGGATCGACGCCTGAGCGGCGAGTGATGCAGCTGTTGTGGGAGCGGGCTTGCTCGCGAACGGCCTTCGCGAGCAGGCTCGCTCCCACAATTGAAGTTGCTCGGCGGCTTAGTGATTCACCGTAAACGCCAGCATCTGTGACAGCTGGCACATCGGCCGGCCACTTTCGGCGTGCCACTGGTTGAAGGCGTTCTGCACAATCGCCAGGTCACGCAGGCTGGTGGGTGCCTTGTCCACCAGCTTCTGCGCGTTCAGCGCGGCCACCACGTCATAACTTGGCACAAAGGTGTCCTTGCCAACCATGCGTAAAAAGCGTGGAGCCGACAAACCACCCAACTGATGCCCATGCTTGGCCAGGTACTTCCACAAACCGACGATATCAGTCACTGGCCACTGGGCGATAAACGCGCCAAAACTGCCGTACTCGTGGGCAATGTCGAGCACCATCTGGGCATTGCGTGGCACGCTTTTAAGCTTGCCCAGATGGCGAATGATCCGCGCATCCTGCATCAACCGCTCCAGATGCTCGGCGCCCATCAGCACGACTTTCTCCGGGTCGAAACCGAAAAAAACCTCTTCAAATACCGGCCACTTGGCATCAACCACACTGTGTTTGAGCCCGGCACGGAACACCCGCAGGGCCAGGGTCGACAGGTAGCGATCATCGCTGATATGGCGCAACTGTTCCGCAGTTCTCGGGACAGGCAATTGGGCTTCAAGTGCGGCTGACGAACCAAAGCGGTTCAGACAGTATTCGTGCAGCCATTTGTAGTCGCGCATGCCCTCTCCTCTCGGCAATTTACAGATTGAGCAGGTTGACGAAACGCGGCGTTGCGCTTTCGTCGATCTTCAGGCTCGCGAAATCAAACAGGTTACGGTCCGCCAACTGAGACGGGATCACGTTCTGCAGGCTGCGAAAGATACTCTCGGTGCGGCCCGGCGTCTTGCGGTCCCACTCCTGGAGCATGTCCTTGACCACCTGGCGCTGCAGGTTCTCCTGGGAGCCACAGAGGTTGCACGGGATGATCGGGAACTGCTGCCAGTCGGAATAGGCCTGGATATCCTTCTCGTTGCAGTACGCCAGCGGACGAATCACCACATTGCGCCCGTCATCGGAGCGCAGCTTGGGCGGCATCGCCTTGAGGCTGCCATTGAAGAACATGTTGAGGAAGAAGGTTTCGACGATATCATCGCGATGATGCCCAAGTGCCATCTTGGTCGCACCGATTTCATCGGCAAAGGTGTACAGGGTGCCGCGACGCAGGCGCGAACACAGCGAGCAGGTGGTCTTGCCTTCGGGGATCAGCTCCTTGACCACCGAGTAAGTGTCTTTTTCAACGATGTGGTATTCCACACCCAGCGACTTGAGATAAGCCGGCAGCACGTCCTCGGGGAAACCCGGCTGCTTCTGGTCCATGTTCACGGCCACGATCTCGAACTGGATCGGCGCGACTTTCTGCAGGTGCAGCAACACATCAAGCAGGGTGTAGCTGTCCTTGCCGCCCGACAGGCAGACCATCACCTTGTCGCCATGCTCGATCATGTTGAAATCGGCAATTGCCTCACCGGTCAATCGACGCAGGCGTTTCTGGAGTTTGATTTGAGAGACCGAGTGAGTGCCCATAGCGCTTCAATTCCGCGAGTTAAGACCAAAAGCCGGGGATTTTACCGAAAAATACCCGGTCAACGAACCCCTTGCCTGCCTAAAGACGCCAATGCGATAAGACCGCCTTTGACAGCACAATAAGCTCTAAGGAGCCGAGGTTATGGGGCGGCAGGTTTCCTATACTTGTCATCAAGGCCGCACGCCTGTCTGCTTCTCAATACGTTCTGGCTGCGCGACCGGCACGCGTCCCACTGGGGGCGATGCGTCTTATACAGGAGCGACAGCCATGATCCATCACGTTGTGGGCCTTTTCACCCACCCCGATAAAGAGTGGCGCGAAATCCGTGGTGATGCCGAAGAAAGCATCGGCCATATGTATTTCACGCACACGTTAATTCTGGCAGCGATTCCGGCCATTTCTGCATTTATTGGCACTACCCAGGTGGGCTGGGTAATCGGTAACCGCGCCCCGGTGATGCTGACTCTGGACAGCGCCCTGTGGATGACCCTGCTGTCCTACGCCGCCATGCTGGTAGGCGTGGCCGTGATGGGCGCATTCATTCACTGGATGGCCCGTACCTACGATGCACAACCCAGCCTGCCGCGATGCGTGGCCTTTGCCACCTACACGGCCACACCGTTGTTTATCGGCGGGCTGGCGGCGCTGTATCCGCATATGTGGCTGGGCATGATGGTGGGCACCGCTGCCATTTGCTACACGGTGTACCTGCTGTACGTGGGCCTGCCTACCTTTATGAGCATCGACCCGGACGAAGGCTTCCTGTTTTCCAGCTCGGTGCTGGCGGTGGGCCTGGTGGTGCTGGTGGCGATCATGGCCTTCACCGTGATCGTCTGGGGCCTGGGCGTCGGGCCGATCTACACCAACTAGGCCACAACCCGTGGAAGCGAACCTGCTCGTGATTGCTGTTCGCGATCAGGCTCGCTTCCACGGGCTCATGAAGACCATTGGGCGCCAACAGGTTCGCAACCCCAGCGCTTGCGGCATAATCGCCGGCTCTGGAGAACCGAACCGCATGCCCGAGCTGCTCAATACCCGCGTCGAAGACTGTTTCCAACAGGCCGAAGTGTTTTTCAAACGCCCCTTCAAACGCCCCGTCGTCAGTTTCAAACTGCGCGGGCAAAAAGCCGGGGTCGCCCATTTGCATGAAAACCTGCTGCGCTTCAACCCGCAGCTGTACCGTGAAAACAGCGAAGACTTCCTCAAGCAGACCGTCCCCCATGAAGTGGCGCACCTGGTTGCCCATCAACTGTTTGGCGAGCGCATCTCGCCCCACGGCGAAGAATGGCAATTAATCATGCGCGGGGTGTACGAACTGCCGCCCAATCGCTGTCATACCTACGCCATCAAGCGTCGCAGCGCCACCCGCTATATCTACCGTTGCCCCTGCCCTGACAGCGACTTCCCGTTCTCGGCCCAGCGTCACGCTTTGGTCAAACAAGGCCGCGGCTACCTGTGTCGACGCTGCCGTAACCCCCTGGTGTTCAGCGGCCTGACCCGGGTCGAATGAGCAGGCATAAAAAAACCCGTCCGAAGACGGGTTTTTTTATGCACTCAAACTTACTTGAGCAACACCGGGGCCGGGCCTTCAGCCACACCCAGATCATCTTGCGGACGGGTATCCTCCAGCGGACGGCCGCCAGAGTTCAGCTCGGTTTGCAGGGTGTCGGTGTCCAGTTCCTTGACCCACTTGGCCACCACCAGGGTTGCTACCGCGTTACCGATCAGGTTGGTCAGGGCGCGGGCTTCGGACATGAAGCGGTCGATACCCAGGATCAGCGCCAGACCGGCTACCGGCAAGTGCCCTACAGCCGACAGGGTTGCCGCCAGTACGATAAAACCACTACCGGTGACGCCAGCAGCACCTTTGGACGACAGCAACAGCACCAGCAACAGAGTGATCTGATGGGTGATATCCATATGGGTGTCAGTCGCCTGGGCGATAAACACGGCCGCCATGGTCAGGTAGATCGAAGTACCGTCGAGGTTGAACGAGTAACCGGTCGGGATCACCAGACCCACTACCGATTTCTTCGCGCCCAGGCGCTCCATTTTCACCAGCATGCGTGGCAGGGCCGATTCCGACGAGGACGTACCCAGTACGATCAGCAGCTCTTCACGGATGTAGCGGATCAGCTTCAAAACGCTGAAACCGTGAGCGCGGGCAATACCGCCCAGCACGATCAGCACGAACAGCACGCAAGTGATGTAGAAGCAGATCATCAACTGACCCAGCTGAACCAGCGAGCCTACGCCGTAAGCGCCGATGGTGAAGGCCATCGCGCCCAGCGCACCGAGGGGTGCCAGCTTCATGATCATGTTGATGATATTGAACATCACGTGAGCGAAGCGATCGATAAAGTCCAGTACCGGCTTGCCGTAGGCACCCAGGCGATGCAGGGCGAAACCGAAAATCACCGAGAACATCAGCACTTGCAGGATATCGCCATTGGCGAAGGCGCCAACAATGGTCGACGGGATCACGTTGAGGATAAAGCCTACGATGCTCTGGTCTGCACCTGCCGACACGTAACCGGCAATTTTGCTGGCATCCAGGGTCGACACGTCAATATGCATGCCTGCGCCAGGCTGAACCACGTTAACCACAACCAGGCCGATCAGCAGCGCGATAGTCGACACGACTTCGAAGTAGAGCAAGGCATAGCCGCCGGTTTTGCCGACCGATTTCATGCTCTGCATGCCGGCAATACCGCTCACCACCGTACAGAAAATAATGGGCGCGATGACCATCTTGATCAGTTTGATAAAGCCATCACCCAACGGCTTGAGGGCAACACCGGTTTCCGGGTAGTAATGGCCCAACAAGATACCGATAGCGATCGCTACGATTACTTGCACATACAGGGATTTGTACAGTGGCTGACGAGTCGTCATTGCAAAGTTCCTCAAGTGCATCACTCAATCATCATTCCGTCTGAGACTGGTGACACCTAAAGCGCGAACCCTCCTGTACTTGGAGGGATTTGTTTTTGGGGCTGCTCTTACGGCAGCCCTCTCGCACTTATTGCAAGCCGTGGGCCACATTGCGCAAATGCCGCGCAATAGCCCATGGCGCCTGAGTTTGAAGGAAAATTCTTATATATTTTGCAGGTCAGGGTTTGGCGGGATTCCGCCCATTGGGCGTGTTGAAACGCAGAAGGTGGCGGATATCCGCCTGAACCCCACGTACTCCCGTAGCAGCTACCAGGGTTCGTCGATTAGCCCGCCGGGAAATAAATCCTGAACGCCGCGCCGCCCAACGAGGAATCTTCCAGGGTCAAGGTGGCGTCATAGCTTTCAATGATGTCCTTGACCACCGCCAGACCAATGCCCTGCCCCGGATGCTGGCGGTCAAGCCGTTCGCCGCGCTGCAGGATGCGCGCACGCTGATCCGGCGGCACTCCAGGACCGTCATCTTCGACGCAGACCTCAATGCCGTGAACGTTACGGTGCAGGCTGATACGTACCTGGCTCAAGCACAGCCTGTAGGCGTTTTCCAGCAAGTTGCCCAGTAATTCCAACAAGGCATTCTGCTCGATCGGCACATGGCTCAGCTCAGGGATGTCATAGCTGACCTTGACCCCCTTGTCGCGATAGACCTTGTCCAGCGTATTGCACAAGCTCTGTACCACCGGCAGCAGTTCGACCTGGTGACGTACCAGACCACTCTTGCGCAAGCTGGCACGCTGCAACTGATAGCCGATTTGCTGGTTCATGCGCTCGATCTGGCTTTGCAGGACCCAGGCCTGTTCACGGTCAGCCGGGCGCTGGGCCATGCTTTCGCTCACGCCCTGCAATACCGCCAGCGGGGTTTTCAGGCTGTGGGCCAGGTCATCAAGAGAATCGCGATAACGTGAGCGCTGTTCGCGCTCGCTTTGCAGCAAGCGGTTCAACGAGCCGGTCAGGCGCAGCAGCTCACGCGGGTGCTGCTCGCTGAGGCTGTCGCGCTCGCCGGTTTCGATTTCATCCAGTTCCTGACTCAAACGTCGCAAGGCACGTAACCCCCACGTCAGACCAATCCATAGCAATGCCAGCAGCACAATCAAAGCTGCGCCGAACCCCAGATAAAGATTTTCCCGCAGGCCTTCCAGTGTGCGGTTGTATTCGCGCATCGGTTGCAGGGCGACAAAGCTGAAGGCAGCACTTTTGCCACCGAGCAACTTGACCTCTACGTCGTAGACAAAAAACTCTTCGCCGTTATCTTCGCGAATACTTGCAAACTCGTTGCCGCGCCCGTCATAGCGCGGCCGGTAATTGATGGTTTCTTCCTGAGTGGCCCGCGAGCGCCACACCAGGTGCCCGTCGCGGTCATAGATATAACCCAGCAGGCGACTGTCCGGCAGATCGAACTGCTCATCGGGCAGCAACGCCGGCATCTTGAGGCGGTTCTTTTCCATCTTTGCCGCTGAAATCAGCGTGGTGACATCTGACGCCAGGCGCTGCTCTATGGCGTCCTTGAGCGCCAGACTGAACGCTCCCTGCATCGCCGGCAACAGCGCCAGCATAAACAACACGGCCAACAGGGTTGCCGCCAGCATCAATCGAACGCGAAGCGAACGAATCATCGGCAGCGCTCAGTAAACAAGTACCCCAGGCCGCGCACCGTATCGATTGGCTTAAAGCCGTTTGCCCCCTCCAGCTTGCGTCGCAGGCGCCCGACCAGCACCTCGATCACATTCGGATCACGCTCCTCGTCATCCGGGTACAGCTGTTCCATCAGTCGGTCCTTGGCCACCACTTGCTGGTGATGGCGCATCAGGTATTCAAGAATCCGGTATTCATAAGCGGTCAGCGCCAGCGGCTCGCCGTCGAGCACCGCCTGCTTGCGGTTGATGTCCAGCACCAGCGCCCCCGCCACTATCGTCGGCTGGGTAAAGCCACTGGAGCGGCGCAGCAAGGCATTGAGCCGCGCATCCAGCTCTTCGAACTGAAAGGGCTTGACCACATAGTCGTCAGCGCCCGCTGCCAGCCCTTCGACCTTGTCCTGCCAATTGCCACGGGCGGTGAGAATCAGGATCGGAAACGTCTTGCCCCGGGCACGCAACTGGCGAATCAGTTCCAGGCCACCGAGCCCCGGCAAACCCAGGTCAATCATCGCCAGGTCATGATTGAACTGTTCGGTCTGGTACAGCGCCTCTTCGGCATTGGCCACCGCTTCGACCACATGGCCACTTTCTGTCAGACGGGTTTGCAAGTGATGGCGCAGCAACGCCTCATCTTCAACCACCAGCAATTTCATCGCGCTCTCCCAAGCCAATCCGCGTCTCGAAGGACGTGTGTCCCATACAGCCTAGCCACACAGTAAGTTGTGTGCCCTGAACATACTCTGAACAATTGCACAGCCGGGCCAAGCCCCGGCACAATGCCCGGCATGAACCGACTCCCCGCCCTGCCTGCCTGCTGCACGCCATTGCGTGACGACTGGCCCTTGCCAGAGGTCCTGCCCGCCAGTGTGTGGCTGAGCACAGACTTTATCCCGGCACAGCTTGAAGACGACGACTTTGCCCGCAGTGCAATCGATATGCCTGCGAGTATTCAACGCTCAGTGGCCAAACGCCAAGCCGAATTTCTGGCCGGGCGCCTGTGCGCCCGCGCAGCGCTGCGGCAACTGGATGGCACTTGCGTGGCTCCCGCCCTGGGTGAAGACCGCGCGCCCGTGTGGCCAGACCATATCAGCGGCGCCATCACCCACAGCAACGGCCGCGCCGGGGCACTGGTAGCCTTTAAACGTGACTGGCAGGCCCTGGGCATCGACCTGGAAACCCTGCTCAGTCTCGAACGCGCCAGGCGCCTGGCCAAGGAAATCCTTACTCCCGATGAGCTTGTGCGTATGGCCGCCGGGCCTGCAGATCAGATTGCGCTGCTGGTCACCTTGACGTTTTCGGTCAAGGAAAGCCTGTTCAAGGCGCTATACCCGCTGGTGCAAAAACGCTTCTACTTTGAACACGCCGAAGTGTTGAACTGGACCCCCCAAGGGCATGTACGCCTGCGCCTGCTCACCGACTTGTCACCTGAGTGGCAACATGGCAGTGAGCTGGATGCGCAGTTTTGCCTGCTGGACGGGCAACTGCTCAGCGTGGTGGCGATAAAAGCCTGACCCCGTTGCCCTGTGGCCGCGGGATACGCCCGCCATGCTATCGTGCGCGCCCCTGTTCGAACGGTTTGCCACCATGCCTGTGACGTCTCGCGCCCTGCGTCTGGCGCTGTATTGCCTGTTGATCCTGGCCGGAGCCATTCTGGCTGGCGGCTGGGCGATGCGTCAGGCCAAACAGCACGCACTGGAAGAGAGCGCCAGGCGCGGGCCTGAACAATTGAGCCTGTATGCCAATTCGCTGTACACGGTGATCGAACGCTATCGCGCCCTGCCAGCCGTACTGGCACTGGACCCGGAGTTGTCGGACGCACTGGCGCACCCCATGACGCCACAGGTGCAGGCGCTGCTCAACCGCAAGCTGGAACGTATCAACGGTGCAGCACAATCTTCGACACTGGAGTTGCTCGACAGCACCGGCCTGGCAGTAGCCGCCAGCAACTGGAACACGTCCAATAGTTACGTCGGTCACAACTACGCGTTCCGCCCGTATTTCAGCCAGACACGCAGCCAGGGTACCGGCAGCTTTTATGCCGTGGGCGTAACCAGCGGCATACCGGGTTACTTTATGTCCAGCGCGGTACAGGGTGCCGACGGCCGGTTTCTGGGCGCCATGGTGGTCAAACTGGAGTTTCCGGAACTGGAGCGCGAGTGGAGCCACGGCAGCGACACGCTGCTGGTCAGTGACAACCGGGGCATTGTATTTATTGCCAATCAGCCCGGCTGGCGCTATCGCCACCTGCGCGAGCTGAACGACCGCGACCGCAGCGCCATCAGCGTGACGCGACAATACGACAAGCAACCGCTAACGCTGATGACCTCGCAGACCTTGCACAGTTTTGGTGAAAACAGCTACCTGAGCCGCGTCAATGGCCCGCAGGGCCAGGCCGACTACCTGTGGGGCTCGCAACCCCTGAACATCGAGGGCTGGACGCTGCACTTGCTGCGTCGCCCGGCAATACCGGCCGAAGACAGCCGCAATGCCGCCCTGGCGGCAATCGGCCTGTGGCTGACGCTGGTATTTCTGGGGCTGTTTTTACTCCAGCGCTGGCGGCTCGCCCGTTTGCGCCAGCGCAATCGGGCAGAACTTGAACAACTGGTCGAGGCCCGTACCCGGGATCTGCGCACCGCCCAGGATGGCCTGGTGCAATCCGCCAAACTGGCGGCGCTGGGGCAAATGTCAGCGGCGCTGGCCCATGAAATCAACCAGCCCCTCACCGCCCAGCGCATGCAGCTGGCGACCTTGCGCCTGTTGCTCGATCACGGTCGTATCGATGACGCCTACAAAGCCCTGGAACCCCTGGAGCAGATGCTCACACGTATGGCCGCCCTCACCGGCCACCTGAAAACCTACGCCAGGCAAAGCCCCAGCGGCCTGCGTGAAAAACTGGATCTGGCTAATGTGGTGGATCAGTCCCTGCAACTGCTGGAGCCGCGCCTGAAGGACGAACAGATCGACTTGCGCGTCAATCTGCAGCGTCCGGCCTGGGTGCGTGGCGACGCAATTCGCCTGGAGCAGGTACTGATCAACCTGCTGCGCAATGCCCTGGACGCCATGGGCGACAAACCGCGTAAACACCTTGAGATCCGTATCGAAGCCGACCAGCAACTGTGGCGCCTGACCGTCACTGACAGCGGCGGCGGAATTGCCGATGAATATTTGGGTAAAATTTTCGACCCGTTCTTCACCACCAAACCCGTGGGCGATGGATTAGGCTTGGGCCTGGCGGTGTCATACGCCATTGTTCATGAAGTCGGTGGTCGCCTGACTGCTTGCAATCACGTTGATGGCGCGCAATTCACGCTGACACTGCCCATCGCACAGGAATCTTGAGACATGCTCAACTCGGTGATCGTGGTCGATGATGAGGCCAGTATTCGCAATGCCGTCGAACAGTGGCTGAGCTTGAGCGGCTTTGACGTGCAGCTTTTCAACAACGCCGAAGACTGTCTGCACCGGTTGCCTGCGCATTTTGCCGGAGTGATTGTCAGCGATGTGCGCATGCCGGGCATGGGCGGCCTGGCCCTGCTGACCCGGTTGCAGCAACTGGACGCGGATTTGCCGGTGATCTTGCTGACCGGCCATGGCGATGTACCCATGGCCGTGGAGGCCATGCGTGATGGTGCCTACGACTTTCTGGAAAAGCCCTTCAGCCCCGAAGCCCTGCTCAGCAGCCTGCGCCGCGCGCTGGAAAAGCGCCAACTGGTACTGGAAAACCGCCGTTTGCATGAGCAGGCAGACCTGCGTGAGCAGATCGACGGGCGCCTGCTTGGGGTATCGCGCAGCTTGCAGACCTTGCGCCGTCAGGTCCTGGAACTGGCGCCTCTGCCCGTCAATGTGTTGATTCGCGGCGAGACCGGCAGCGGCAAGGAGCTGGTCGCCCGCTGCCTGCATGATTTTGGCCCACGTGCCGACAAGCCCTTTGTGGCCCTCAACTGCTCGGCAATCCCCGAGCAACTGTTTGAAGCCGAATTGTTCGGCCATGAAAGCGGCGCCTTTACCGGCGCCCAGGGCAAGCGCATCGGCAAGCTGGAGTACGCCGATGGTGGCACCTTGTTTCTGGATGAAATCGAAAGCATGCCACTGGCCCAGCAAGCCAAACTGCTGCGAGTGCTGCAGGAGCAAAAACTCGAGCGTCTGGGCTCCAACCAGAGCATCAACGTGAACTTGCGGGTGGTTGCCGCCACCAAACCCGACCTGCTCGACGAAGCCCGCGCCGGACGCTTTCGTGAAGACCTGGCCTATCGCCTGACCGTGGCCGAATTACGCCTGGCGCCGCTGCGTGAGCGGCGCGAGGATATTCCCTTGTTGTACGACGCCTTTTCACGCAATGCCGCTGAACGCCTGGGGCGCAGTGCACAAGTGCTGAGCGGCCCGCAGCTGTCGCGTCTGCTCAGCCATGCCTGGCCAGGCAATGTGCGCGAGCTGGCCAACGTAGCCGAGCGGGATGTGCTGGGTTTGGGCGAGCCGCAATTGCCCGACACCGACGCGGGGCAATCACTGGTGGCGCAACAGGAAGCCTTCGAGGCGCAGTGCCTGCGCGCGGCGCTGACCCGGCATAAAGGTGATATCAAGGCAGTGCTCAATGAGCTGCAGCTGCCGCGACGTACCCTGAATGAGAAAATGCAACGCCACGGGTTGGCGCGTGAAGCATTTTTAAGTGCCGAATAAACCACCCCCCTGGCCTTTCGGGAGAGGGACGCGGGGCTTTTGTTCAGCCCTAGCGCGCCTTGTCCTCACGCCCGCGCAGTACCTGGTCGGGCATCGCCAGCGCCGCCGCCAGCCCCAGCAATGACACTGCCGCACTGATGCTCAACAGATGACGGAAGGTCAGCAGCAGTTCTGCTCTCAGGCTTTGCAGCGCCGGCCCCTGAACCGCGCTCAGACTGTCGAGCAGTACATTGCCCGAGCTGCCTTCGCCAATCAGCGGCTGGCCCATGACCGGTACCGGTAACGAGTCATGCAGCAATGCCAGCAGCAGGGCCGACATCAAGGCCACCCCCATCGCCCCGCCCAGGGCACGAAACAGGTTGGTGGTGCTGGTCGCCACGCCAATATCATGCTGTTGCACCGAGTTCTGCGCGCCCACCAGCGACGTCGGGAACTGCATGCCGGAAGCTATCCCGCTGAACAGCATAAACACCCCGCTCAACAACTCGGCGCCGGGCGGGCTGAATGCCATGCCCAAAATGGACAGGGGCATCAGCGCCGCCCCGCTCAAGATCATCGGTTTGTAGCGCCCGGTTACCGAAGTCATGCGACCGGCAAAATAAGCCCCCATCGGCAACCCGATGGCCAGCGGCAACAGGTGCAGGGCCGCGCTGTCGGCACCGGCGCCAGTGATGCTCTGATAGCGCAGCGGCATCAACACAATCAGCGAAATAGCCTGAAAACTGGTGAAAAAAACCGTGCACCAGCACAGCACCGCATGGCGGTTGGCAAACAGGTGCATGGGCAGCAACGGCTCTGGCGTGCGCCGTTCATGCCAGACAAACAGCGCCAGGGCGATCAGCGCCACCACCAGAAAGCCTGCGACCTGTTGGTCATGCCAGCTTTGGCCCTGACCGATAAAGGTGATGCTCAGCAGCAGTGAAGTCAGGCCCAGGATCATCAACATAGTGCCCAGGTAGTCAATCACGGGTTTGCGCTGCGGCACCGGCAGGCCGACCAGGGTACGGTGGGAGATCCACCAGGCCGCCAGCCCCAGCGGCAGGTTGATCAGGAATACCCAGCGCCATGACAGGTACTCGGTCATATAACCGCCCAGCACCGGCCCGGCAACGCTGGCCAGGGCATACATGCTGCTGAAGTACCCCTGGTAGCGGCCGCGTTCACGGGGCGGGACGATATCGCCGATGATCGCCTGGCTGACCGAAATCATCCCGCCGGCGCCAATGCCCTGAATGATCCGCGCCAGCACCAACTGCTCCATGTTCTGTGCCAGCCCGCAAAACAGCGAAGCCAGGGTAAACAGGCCCATGCCGAACAGCATCAGGCGGCGGCGCCCGTACAGGTCACCGAGCTTGCCGTAGATCGGCACCGCCACGGTCATGGCCACCATATAGCCGGAAATCACCCACGCCAGCTGGCTGACATCCTTGAACTGGGCGGAAATGGCGGGCATGGAGACGGCGACGATGGTCTGATCCAGCGCCCCCAGAAAAATCGCCAGCATCAGGGCAATCAAAATGCTGCGAATGGCCGGTTTGGCCTGGGGAGGCTGGTTCAGACTGGTCACGTGAACACCTGTAGGCGAAGCTTGTATCGGATGGCCCTCAGTGTACTCGATAGGATCCTATTCGATAGCTTCGTAAGGGAGCCCGACGTAATTTTCTGCAATGGTGGTGCGGCCTGCCTCGGAGTCGACGAAATACGCCAGCTCGCTGTCAGTAATGCGCTGGCTGAAGCCGTCGCTGTCCGGAAAACGGTGCAACATCGAGGTCATCCACCACGAGAAGCGCTCGGCCTTCCAGATACGCCGCAGGCACACCTCGGAATAGCGCTCCAGCAAGTCGGTGCGGCCCTCGGTGTAGACCTTGCACAACATAGTGAACAGGGTGCTGACATCGCTGGCCGCCAGGTTCAAACCCTTGGCCCCGGTCGGCGGCACGATATGAGCGGCATCCCCCAGCAGAAACAGGCGCCCGTACTGCATCGGCTCAACGACAAAACTGCGTAGCGGCGCGATACTTTTCTCGAGGGAAGGCCCGGTCACCAGGCGTTCGGCCAGAGCCGTGGGCAGGCGGGTTTTCAGCTCGTCCCAGAAGCGCTGGTCGGACCAGTCCTCGACCTTCTCCCCAGCAGGAACCTGCAGGTAATAACGGCTACGGCTGGCCGAGCGCTGACTGCACAGGGCAAAACCGCGCTCGTGGCGGGCATACACCAGTTCGTCATTGACCGGTGGAGTCTCGGCCAATACACCGAGCCAGCCGAAGGGATACACCCGTTCGAAAATTTTCAGTACATCACTCGGAATCGACTGGCGCGCCACCCCGTGAAAACCATCGCAGCCCGCAATGTAATCGCAGTCCAGGCGCCAGCTTTCGCCCTCTTTATCGAAGGTGACATAAGGCGTATCGGTTTTCATATCGTGGGGCTGGACGTTGCTGGCGCTGTAAAGGGTTTGTGCGCCGACGGCCTCGCGAGCGTCCATCAGGTCGCGGGTGACTTCGGTCTGGCCATAGACCATCACGGTCTTGCCGCCGGTCAGGCCCTTGAGGTCGATATGCACCTGGCGATCATCCAGCGCCAGCTCAAAGCCCGCATGCACCAACCCTTCGGCGTCCATGCGCTGGCTGACACCGGCCTGGCGCAACAGGTCGACCATGCCCTGCTCCAGCACCCCGGCGCGAATCCGCCCGAGGACATATTCGCCGGTCTGGCGCTCGATGATGACGTTATCAATCCCGGCGTTGTGCAGCAGTTGGCCAAGCAGCAGCCCTGAAGGACCGGCACCGATAATAGCGACTTGAGTTCTCATTATTGTTGTCTCTCGCAGACTCGACCCCAAGGGGTGAGTAGATTCTTATAGGTTAGTGCCTGTATTTTTCGCTTGCGAGAGCAGCAATTGAAGGTGATAACCCTGGGATTACCGGTACTTTTCGCCAATTAGTGCGATTATCGGCCGACGATACGACAACAGGTACGACGCCAATGATTCCTTCAGTCCCGGTGTTCAAGCTTTATGGCGAGCAGCAAGACCGGCTTGGCCCCGATCTGCTGCACTGCGAAACCATATCGCTGCGCAGCCGCGTCCACGATTGGGAGATCCGCCCGCACAGGCACGCCGACCTGTGCCAGTTGCTCTATGTCCACCAGGGTCGGGCGCAGGTTGAGGTCGAGGGGCAGCGCCATATCCTGGAGCAATCGGCGGTTCAGGTTATCCCGCCTTTGTGCGTGCACGGGTTTGAGTTTTCGCCCAACGTAGAAGGCTTTGTCCTGACCCTGGCCGCGCCGTTGGTGGCGCAGTTGCAAGCCCAGCTGGGCGACAACATCAGTCTGTTGCAGCGGGTCGCCAGTTACCCCGCAGGCAAGGACAGTGATTACCTCAACAACCTGTTCAGTGAGCTGCAAAGCGAATACGACAGCGTACGCCCTGCCCGCGAAATGCTGCTGCAGTCGCTGGTCAGCGTGCTGTTGGTGTGGGTGGCACGCCAGGTGCTCCAGCGGCGTGAGGCGCGACAGTTGCTACCACGGGGGCACGAGTATCTGGGCCTGTTCAATCAACGGGTCGAGGCGCAGTTTCGCCAGCAGCCCAGTGTTGAGCAGTTGGCACATCAGGTGGGGATTTCAGTGGCGCACTTGAACAGCATCTGCCGCGAGCTGGCGGGACAGTCGGCGTTGCAGATCATTCACCAGCGGTTGTTATTGGAGGCCAAGCGTCATTTGATTTATACACCGATGACCATCAGCGAAGTGGCTGATAGCCTGGGTTTTGCAGATCCGGCGTACTTTGCGCGGTTTTTCCGACGCCTGAGTGGGACATCACCCAGTACTTTTCGAACCGGGCGGACTGACATAATCAGCCCGCCCTGACACTCCGGGGCATCCTACCTCAGAGCGCTGAACATGGCATTGCAGTGCGCGCCATTGCAACTGGCGATCAATCCGGCTGCCTGGCGGGTTTGCTCGGCGCGGTAGCAAGCGCTTGCAAACAGGACAGCGGCAGCGAAAACGATAAAAACAGTCATACATGTTGTTTTTGTTTTGGTAGTCATGGCATTGGCTCCCTTGACGTCACAGCTTTGAGGCTAGTTCAGACACAGGTTCTTGCCATGCCAGTTGTACGAGTGGTCGTGCCCGATTTCATCCTTCAAATGGACTAGACATGTAATTCCTGTAGCCGCTGCAGCGAGGGAAAACTGCACTTGTGGGAGCGAGCAGGCTCGTTCCCACAATAGGGCTTGATCTGCAACAGCGTATCTATAGATATTTATCCCACACCGGTTCGTCGGTAAAGCGCTCGGCGAGGAAGTCGAGCATGCTGCGCAGCGTGGCCGGCATATGTTTACGTGAGGCGTACACCGCGTAGATGTTCATCAGGCGCGGTTCTGCTTCGGGCAACAGGCGCACCAGCTCACCGCGCTGTACAAACACCCCGGCCTGATAGCTGGGCAGCAGCGAAATTCCCGCGCCAGCCAGTGTGGCACTCAACAGGGTGCTGGCTTCATTGGCGCTGATATTGCCCTGCACCGGTACCGACACCTCCTCACCCTCGCAGGTGAAATGCCACATGCTCTTGCCGTAGTAGGAATGGGTCAGGCAGTTGTGCCCACTAAGGTCATCGACCTGCTGCGGCGCCGAGTGTTGGCGTAAATAGGCCGGGGATGCGCACAGCACCGAGCGACAAACGGTCAGCTTGCGGGCAATCAGGCTCGGATCCAGGTCATTGCTGGTACGAATTGCCAGGTCGATGCGTTCATCCACCAGGTTCACGGTACGATCGAGCATCTGCAGGTCGATGCTGACCTGGGGGTAAAGCCGTACGTAGTCGGTGACTGCCGCCGCCAATTGCGCCTGGCCGAACGAGGTGCTGACGCTGATCCGCAACAGCCCCCGCGGCGCATCACTGGGCACCTCCACCGCGGCCTGCATGTCGTCGGCCAGTTCCAGCAACTGCCGGCAGCGCGGCAGGGTTTCATTGCCCGCTGCCGTCAGACTCAGCTTGCGCGTGGTGCGGTGCATCAGGCGTGCGCCCACCCACTCTTCAAGTTCGGCCAGGTAACGCGACACCACGGGGCGCGACAGATCCAGGTGGTCGGCTGCCGCAGACTGGCTACCGAGGTCGACGACGGTGACAAACACCCGCATTGCAATAAGACGATCCATGATCTGCCCGATATCTGAAACAAACTATGTTCAAGCATCGCATTTTTAGTTCGCGATCGGGCAACTAAGCTCTGTCCATCGCCAACCCTGGCCACTGATTCAGGAATCACCCATGAGCGGATTTTCCACCCTTCGCCGTTTTGCCCTCAGCGCTGCAATGCTGGGTTTTGCAGCCCATGCGGCGGCGGCCCCGGCGCCTTTGACCCTTGACGTGTACAACCCCGGTGCAGCGGCGATTTTCCCGGTTTCTTCGGTGCTGATCAGTGGTGACAAGGACGCCATCCTGGTCGATGTCCAATTTGGCAAGGCCCAGGCCCGCCAGGTGGTCGACAAGATTCGCGCCAGCGGCAAACACCTGACCACCATCTATATCAGCCACGGCGACCCGGACTACTACTTCGGCCTGGAGACCCTGACCCAGGCGTTCCCTGACGCCAAGGTGGTGGCCCCGGGGCCGGTGGTTGAGCATATCAACCAGACCAAAGACGCCAAGCTGGCGTTCTGGGGCCCGCAGATGGGGGCCGATATGCCGCAACAGTTGATCGTGCCGCAGGTGCTCAAGGGCAACACCCTGGACCTTGAAGGGCGTGAACTGGATATCGTCGGCCTGAGCGGACGTCAACCGGACCGCACCTTTGTATGGATCCCTTCCATCAAGGCGGTGGTGGGCGGAGTGGTAGTGGCCGACAACCTGCACGTATGGATGGCCGACACCCAGACACCGCAATCGCACAAGCAATGGCTGGCCACCCTTAAACGTATCGACAGCCTGCAACCGAAAATCGTGGTACCGGGCCATTACCTGGGTGACAGCGACCGCTCGTTGAAAGCGGTGTACTTCACCCGCGACTACATCAAGGCGTTTGACGAAGAGGCGCTCAAGGCCCGCAACTCGGGCGAATTGATAGCGGCCATGAAAAAACGCTACCCGGACCTGGGCGAAGAATCTTCGCTGGAACTGAGTGCCAAGGTGGCCAAAGGCGAAATGAAGTGGTGAACGCTACTACCTACTCACTGGAGAATATCATGAGCAAAATCGCAATCATCGGGGCTACCGGTCGTGCCGGCAGCCAACTGCTGGAAGAAGCCCTGCGTCGTGGTCACAGCGTCACGGCCATTGCCCGCAATGCCTCGAAAAAACTGGGTGAGCGTACGGGAGTGGTGGTCAAGGATGTCGATGTCAACAACGCCCAGGCCCTGCAAGATGCCGTCACTGGCCATGATGTGGTGCTCAGCGCCGCGCATTTCTCGACCCTGCCGGCCTCGGCCATTATCGAGCCGGTAAAAAAAGCCGGGGTCAAACGCCTGCTGTTTGTGGGCGGTGCAGGCTCACTGTTGCTGCCGGGTGACACCAAAGTCATCGACAGCCCGGGCTTCCCCGACGAATACCGGCCTGAAGCCACGGCAGGCGGCGTCTACCTCGACACCTTGCGCGGCGAAAAAGACCTGGACTGGAGCTTCCTGTCACCCTCGGCCGAATTTGTCGAAGGCGAACGCACGGGCAAGTTCCGTCTGGGCAGCGACCGCCTGCTGATCAACAGCGAAGGCAAAAGCTGGATCAGCTTCGCCGACTTTGCCATCGCCATGCTCGATGAGGTCGAACAGCCCAAGCATTCCCGCCAGCGCTTTACGGTGGGGTATTAAGTTTCAGGGTACGGGGCGATTGCGCCATTTCGCGCTTCGCCCCTTGCCGGTGGACTCAATCAAACCTTCGGATTTCAAAGCGCGTAACACCAGGCGCACCGTGTCTCGGCTCGTACCGGGGCATGCCTGCTCAATCTCGCTGATTGAAAAGGGCAGTGAACGGTTCAGTACGGCTATGCGAACGCGGCTGCTCTTGTTACCGTACTTTTTCTCGATGGTTCCAACCCGCGCTTCAAACTCTTTATAGGCTTTGATCAGCGCGCCCCAAAAGTAATTGAGCCAAGGCCCTGCATCGTGAGTGCCTGAATGCCAATTAACAGAGCTGGCCTCCAGGGTTTCGTAATAGCTCTCCTTGCTGTCTTCAAAAATCCGCTCAAGGCTGATGAAACGGCCTACGACGTAATCAAACTGATAGAGCAGCAAGAGAGTCAGCAGGCGTGCAACGCGACCGTTGCCGTCTGCAAAGGGGTGGATACACAAAAAGTCCAAAACACACAACGGAACCAAAACCAGTGGATCGGCAAGTTTTTGCTGATTTGCGCTGTAATAGCGGCTTAGCAGATCACTCATGGCCATCGGCGTCAGATGAGCGGGAGTGGGTGTGAATCTCACCCTGAGACTACCATCAGGATGACGCTCGATGATGTCGTTGTTGGTTGATTTCCAGCTGCCTCCCTCTTGTGGCAAGTATCGATAAAGAATCGTATGTAACTGGCGTACCGTGCCTTCCGAGAAAGGCATGGCATCGCAGGCTTCGTGTATCAGCGACAGCGCATCCCGATAGCCGGCAACTTCCTGCTCGGAGCGACTTTTAGGCTGGGCATTTTTGATCATCAAGGATTTCAGGCGGCTGGGCGAAACGATTACGCCTTCCAGACGGCTGGATGATTCTGCGGACTCAATTACTGCCTGCTGCTTGAGATCTGCGAGCGCTTCTGCCGATTGGGCGACAAACAGCTTTTGCTTGCCCCTGTACTCGCCCAGCGCCCTCAGGGTTGAAAGCTGCAGGCCGTCAAAGCGAAGTTGGGTCAGATGTTCGACGGTGAGCGAGTGCATAAACGTCCTTAAATAGGGTAATCCAAAGGATTAAATGGGGCTTTATTGACTGTTTTTACCCCATTTACTCAAGAAATACCCCCTTTAAACTGTTACAGCGATTTTTTCCGCACCAGGAGAATGGGCTGTATCGATACAGGGTTAATCCGTGCAGCGCGTCTGCTCCACCAGCCAGTCCAGCAACTCGCGCAACGGCGCAGACGCCTCGTGGCGTGGTGAGCACACCAGCAGGTAGGCGGCGCCGGTATGCACTTTGAAATCGAAAGGCATGGCCAGTCGGCCTGCCTTGAGGTCGTCGCCAATCAATGACCAGTCGCCTATCGCAACACCGTTGCCCTGGGCGGCAACGGTCATGGCCAGGTCCAGGGTGTCGAAGTACTGGCTCTTGCGGATCGCCGACACCTCGCCCCCCGCCGCATTCAGCCACTGGGTCCAGTCCTGCTGGTCTCGGCTGGGATGTAGCAGGGTGTGCTGCGTCAGATCGCCCAGCTGGTTGATGGCATCGCGACCCTCCAGCAGCTGCGGGGCACACACCGGGGTCAGTTGTTCGTCAAACAGGTGCCTGCCCTGTCGCTTGGGCCCTGGCTGCGGGCTGTACACCACTGCCGCATCAAACGCCTCACGGCGAAAATCCACCCCGTGCTGCACACTACTGGTCAGTTCCACCGGCACATCCGGGCGCAATGTTTGCCAATGCAGCAATTTGGGTAGCAGCCAGCGCAGCATGCAGGTGGGTGCCTTGATCTGCAGCGGGGTACGGCGAATGCTGGCGTACTCCACGGCCTCGCCAATCAGGTCGAATACCTGTTCGATACGCGGGTACAGCGCCTGGCCCTGCTCGGTCAGGCTCAGCCCACGGGCCTGGCGGTGGAACAGCGGGTAACCCAGATGCTCTTCCAGCCCGGCAATTTGTCGGCTCACCGCCCCTTGGGTGATATGCAACTGTTCGCCGGCACGGGTGAAGTTGCAGCACTGGGCCGTGATCAAAAACGTATGCAGCGCAGGAAGTGGTGGAAGGCGTTTCATCAATGGTCAGCCATGAGTCCAGGACATGGCTAGTATGAGCACGTTTGCGTTGTGCGTACCACAGCCGGCCGTTTCAATGGTCTTTTCCAGAACAAAAAAGGAACAGGACACATGGCGACGTGCGGCGAAGTATTGGTCAAGTTGCTGGAGGCGTACGGGGTCGAACAGGTGTTCGGCATTCCGGGAGTGCATACCGTTGAGCTGTATCGAGGGCTGGCCGGTTCGACGATCAACCACATCAGCCCGCGTCATGAGCAGGGTGCTGGCTTTATGGCCGACGGCTATGCACGCACCAGCGGCAAACCGGGGGTGTGTTTTATCATCACCGGGCCGGGAATGACCAATATCACCACCGCAATGGGCCAGGCCTATGGCGACTCGATCCCGATGCTGGTGATTTCCAGTGTGCAGTCGCGCAGCCAACTGGGCGGCGGGCGCGGCAAGCTGCACGAGCTACCGAACCAGAGCGCGCTGGTGGCCGGGGTGGCGGCGTTTTCCCATACGCTGATGTCGGCGACGGAACTACCAGGCGTACTGGCCCGGGCCTTTGCCCTGTTTCAGGCCGGCCGACCGCGGCCGGTGCATATTGAAATACCTCTGGACGTGCTGGTGGAGAATGCCGACGCCCTGCTCGCCAGCCTGCCGGTGAGCATTGCCCGCCCCGGCGCCGCGCCTGCTGCCATTGAACAGATGGGCCAGCTTCTGGCCCAGGCCAAACACCCGCTGATTCTGGCGGGTGGCGGCGCCATCGATGCAGCGCCTGCCCTGTTGCAACTGGCCGAGCGACTGGGCGCGCCGGTGGCCCTGACCATCAACGCCAAGGGCATGCTGCCCTCCTCTCACCCGCTGTTGATCGGCTCGACCCAAACCCTGGTCGCCACCCGCGCGCTGGTGGCCGAAGCGGATGTGGTGCTGGCGATCGGCACCGAGCTGGCCGAGACCGATTACGATGTGACTTTTGCTGGCGGCTTCGAGATCCCGGGCGCGTTGCTACGTATTGATATCGACCCGGACCAGACCGTACGCAATTACCCGCCGACCCTGGCGCTGGTGGCCGATGCCAACCTGGCGAGCGAGGCATTAGTGGCAAGTCTGGCGCAGTTGCCAGCACGGGATCCGCAGTGGGGTGCTGTGCGGGTCAGCCGTCTGCAGACGCAGTTGGCCACCGAATGGGATGCCCCGACCCGCGCCCAGACGCGTTTTTTGCAGGCGGTTTTCGATGTTCTACCGGATGCCGTGTGCGTCGGCGATTCGACTCAGCCGGTGTACACCGGCAACCTGACGTTTAACCCCGAGCAACCACGGCGCTGGTTTAACTCATCGACCGGCTACGGCACCCTCGGCTACGCCCTGCCAGCGGCAGTGGGGGCCTGGTTGGGGCGGCGGGCCAATGGCAAAACGGGTGGCCCGGTGCTGTGCCTGATAGGTGATGGCGGACTGCAATTTACCCTCGCCGAACTGGCCAGCGCAGTGGAAGCGCAAACCCCGATCATCGTGCTGCTGTGGAATAACCAGGGCTATGGTGAGATCAAAAAATACATGCTCAATCGCGCCATCGAACCCGTGGGGGTCGATATCTACACCCCGGACTTTATCGCTGTGGCCAAGGCGCTGGGCTGCGCCGCGCAGGTGGTCGAGGGCGAGGCGCAATTGCGCGCCGCCCTGGCCAGTGCCGCCGACCGCCAGGGGCCAAGCGTGATTGAAATCGACGAGGCGCGCTGGCAAGAATTGCTGACGCTATAGGCTCATGCGCAGGCGCGCCAGGTCTCGAACCGGGGGCGCGCCAAACTGGCGGCTGTACTCGCGGCTGAACTGCGACGGGCTTTCGTAACCCACACGGTAACCCGCCGCCGAGGCATCGAGCCCCTCGCTGAGCATCAGTCGCCGGGCTTCGTTGAGACGCAGCTGCTTTTGGTACTGCAACGGACTCATGGCGGTCATGGCCTTGAACCTGTGGTGCAAGGTCGACACGCTGAGATTGGCTTCGCGCGCCAGGCTGTCGATACGAAGCGGCTGCTCAAAGTTGCCGTTAAGCCAGGAAATAGCTCGGCTGACGCGATGGTTCTGGCTGTTCTGGCTGGCGATTTCATACAAGCGATAGCCCTGGGGGCTGCGCAACAACCGATACAGAATCTCACGGCGAATCAATGGCGCCAGCATGGCAATGTCTTTGGGTGTGTCGAGCAGACGTGTCAGACGCAAGACTGCGTCGAGCATTGGCTGGTCTATAGGCTCAACATACAGCCCGCGCCCGGTGGGTCGCGACGGCACGCCCAGGGGGCCGGCATCGCTGATCAACGTGGTGATTTCCACCGGATCGATATCCAGACGCAAGGCCAGTACCGGGTGTTCGGGGGAGATTTCCAGCACCCGGCCACTGATCGGCATCGACACGGACACCACCAGATAATTGAGCGGGTCGTAGGCAAAGTACTCGTCCGCCAGACGCACCTCCTTGCGCCCCTGGGCCATGATGCACAGCGCGGGTTTTGGCAGGCTGGGAGCGAAATCGCTGGGATGACTGTGGCGCGACACAAACAGCGCGTCGACACCGGTGGTGAACGAACCGTCTTGCGGGGCATGGCGAAAAATCAGGTCAGCCAGTTCCACGCGCTGTTTTTCAAGCGCGGGCTCGAGCGCGGGTCGCGGCGGTTCCAGCAGTGACATGGGTTGCATCCTCATCAAAGCAACAGGGCAGGCACAGCTTAAGTTTGTGCAAGGCCAAGGGGTAGCTGATTTCTGTCGTTGTCTTGCCTGATCCTGTCATTGCCTGAAGGCACAGGCCTGCCCAAGCCGTTGCAGACGCTTGACCTTGCTCGAAACCCTGATGAACTGGCCCTTTGCCCGATCATGCCATGAGGCAGCGGTTCGGTGCGCTTTTGCAGAATCGTGCAAGCCTGGGGCAGGAATCGACTAACGGCGTACAGGGGCCGGCCCCTAAGCTTTGAACCTCCCCCCAACACCACTTTGCTTTGTGGAGGCCTGCATGCCCCAGCTTAATGCCGTCAGTCATTTGACACTGGTTCGCGCCCGCGCAGGGTGTTCGGCCCGGGTCGAGGCTTGCCTGAGCCAGTTGATCGAACCGACGCTCCAGACCCCCGGCTGCCTGCACTTTGCCTTGCAGCATTGTGATAACGACCCGCAACTGTGGCAGGTGGCGGGCTACTGGCAGGATGAACCCTCGATGCTCGCGTATTTCAATTCATCGCTTATGGAAATATACGGCGCGCTGGTGCACCAGCAAGTGGTGGACAGTCTCGATTTTCAGACCTTCAGCGATGTGGGCGGGCTGAACAGGTAGAATGCCGGTTTTTCCATAGGCCGGGAGTTGAAGCATGGCGCGTAAAGAATTTGCACAGTTTGAAGCGGTATCAGCTGTAGTTCCGGTTGAGCCCGGCGTTTATCACGCAGCGATTGCGGTCAAAGCCTTGTACGAAGGTGGAGCGCCGCGCTTTCACAAAATTCTCACCGAGCACACCTTCAAGACTGCGACCGCCGCCGATGCCGCCGCGGCCGAGCAACTTGAAGCCCTGCAAGGCGTCACTGATGACGCCGAACTGGTTTGGTAATCAGCGTGGGCGATGCATTTTGAACAGTGCTTCAGGGCCCAGCTGGAAGTAGTCCGCCGGGCCGCCACCACGCAGGATCGGTTCGGCGGCCGCGGTATCGTAAATCCCGTCCTTGAGCAGGTGCCTGGCAATATGCACCGCCACCACCTCCCCCAGAATCAGCCAGCTCGGCACCAGTTCCTTGTCTGCCCGTTGCAACTGAATGATCTGGGTGACCTTGCATTCGAACGACACCGGCGTCTCGGCCACCCGTGGCACGCTGATCACCCGTGACGGTACGGTGCTCAGCCCGGCCAGCTCGAACTCATTGACCTCGGGCCCAACCATGGCACAGCTCTGGTTCATGGCTTCGGCCAGCGGCCGGGTGGCGAGGTTCCAGACAAACTCGCCGGTTTGTTCAATGTTATTGAGACTGTCTTTGCGGCCCACACTGCAAAACCCGATGATCGGCGGGATGTAGTTGAACGCGTTGAAAAAACTGTAAGGCGCAAGGTTCAGACGGCCCTGGGCATCCTGTGACGAAATCCAGCCGATAGGTCGCGGGCCGACTATGGCATTGAACGGATCATGGGGCAGGCCGTGGCCCTGGGAAGGTTCATAGAAATGGATATCGTCATGCATGGGAAGTGTCCGCAAACGGCTGAGATAGAGGGCCTATAGTGCAAGGCATTTGCCGGGATTACAAAAGCTTGCGAGGTTTTGTAGCAACTGCCGTAGGAACGAGGCTGCTAAGGATTGGATCTCCACTGTCTTACCCCCAAAAACGACTAAGCCCGGCCAAGGCCGGGCTGGAGTGCCTGATTCAGGTGTTAGCTGAAGTGGGCGCCGTGAGTGCGATCGTAGCCATCAGCAGCGAAGGTGTCCGATTTGGTACGGCTGAAACCGTCTTCTGCAAAGGTGGCCGAGCCGGTTTTGTCGTAGCCGTCCTCTGCAAACGTAGCCGAACCTGTGCGGTCATAACCGTCAGCAGCAACTGCAGCAGAACCTGTACGGCTGTAGCCATCTTCAGCAAAGCTCGACGAATGGGTTTTATCGAAACCATCGGCGGCAAAAGCGTTGAAGGCCAGGGCAGAAAAAGCAGCAGCGAGGATAAGTTTGGTTTTCATGATAAAGCTCCTTGTTTCGTGTTTGGGGTGTTCAGTGGGTATGGGCTTAAGACTACGCCGATTAATTTGATTAAAAAGCGCAAAAAATAGCGCTAAGGAATCGATTAATTCGATATGTAGGCCCGCGCCGAACCAGGCTCTTGACGACGTCCAGCTCCCGGTGGGGCGGCACACATGTTCTGCCGGCCATAGAGGTGTTGCTGAGATTGATAGTGGGCTAACAGAATTAACTGACTATTAATTCAAATAAATCGCACTCACAGACAGGCTTTCATCAGTCCATTACCCATTTTTTGCTGCGCGAGCACCCGTCTTCGCCGGCAAAAAAGCCGGTACCCAAACGGCTTTGTACCCCTCGAGAACTGGAGCCTGGAATGAACGAACTTCCTCAGTTCACCTTGGCGTTTTGGGTGATAAAAGTTTGCGCCACGGCTTGGGAACTGCCTTGGGTGACTACCTGGCGGATGATTCGGAGCTGGATTTCGGCACCATCGGCCCTTGGCGGGTACTGGCGGGGATATTGGTGGCCATGATCGCCGGGAGGCGGATCTGAAAAGCAAACAGGCCGGCCAATTGGCCAGCCTGTCAAATAGCAGTATCGGCTAACCCCTGTGGGAGCGGGTGGGCTGTCAGTCAGTCTCGATGCGCGAGTGCTTGCGGGTGTCTTTCATGGTGGCGTACACCGCCAGCGAGCAGGCAATACAAGCTGTCACGTACCAGTAGTAACCGGTTTCCATACCTGCACTCTTGAACCACAGAGCGATATATTCAGCTGTACCGCCGAAGATCGACACGGTCAGTGCGTAAGGCAAACCAACACCCAGTGCGCGAATTTCCGTGGGAAACAGTTCCGCTTTCACCACGGCGTTGATCGAGGTGTAGCCACTGACAATAATCAGCGCGGCCATGATCAGGAAGAACGCACCCCACCAGGTGGTAATGGTGTGCAGAGTGGTCAGGATCGGTACGGTAAACAGGGTACCCAGTACACCGAAGGCGATCAGGATCGGACGACGGCCGATCTTGTCGGAAAGCGCGCCCACCAGCGGCTGAATGCACATGAACAGAAACAGCGTGGCGGCCGAGATGGTGGTGGAATCCGAGATGCTCATGCCCACCGTGTTCACCAGGTACTTCTGCATATAGGTGGTGTAGGTGTAGAACGCCAGCGTGCCGCCCATGGTCAGGCCAACTACGGTCATCAGCTCTTTGGGGTGGCGCAGCAGGGTGCGCATGGCGCTTTCTTTAGGCTTGACCCTGGTTTTTTTGAACGACTCGGTTTCTTCCATGCCTCGACGCAGATACAGCGCGACCACGGCACACAGGGCGCCGATCACGAACGGTACGCGCCAGCCCCAGCTGTACAGTTGCTCTTCGGTGAGGGTCTGTTGCAGCACGATCAGCACGCCCAAAGCGATAAGCTGCCCCGAGATCAGGGTTACATACTGGAAGCTCGAGAAGAAACCGCGACGTTCCTTGGTCGCCATTTCACTCAGGTAAGTGGCCGAGGTGCCGTATTCGCCACCCACCGACAGGCCCTGCAGCAAGCGGGCGAAGACCAGCAGGATAGGCGCCCACACGCCGATGGTTTCGTAACCCGGCGACAGGGCAATTACCAGCGAACCGAAGCACATCAACAGGACCGAAGCCATCAGCGCGGCCTTGCGGCCTTTGCGATCCGCGTACAGGCCCATTAGCCAGCCGCCGATCGGGCGCATCAAAAAGCCCACGGCGAAGATCGCGGCGGTGTTGAGCAGTTGTGCGGTGGTGTCGCCCTTGGGGAAGAAGGCCTTGGCGAAGTACAGCGAAAACGCGGCGTAAACGTACCAGTCGTACCACTCGACCATATTGCCGACGGAACCGCTGAAAATCGATTTGATACGGCTGGAGGTGGTCTTTTCTTTAGGCGCCGCAGACACGGCCCCGGCAGGCAGGGTGCTGGAGTTATCCATTGAATGGATCCTTCTTTCATTGTTTTTTTATAGCGCGTCAAAACGCGAGCTTGCTGGGCTATAGCAGAACTTGTGCCAACGCTTGAGACCACGGTTTACATGGCTTGCGGGAGATGGGTAGGCGGGAATCCGCTGATTTTCAGCGTTGCAATAAGCGGAAATCCGCCGACAGGCACATGCAGGTATGACTGACGCCACACATCAGCCCCCTCTCCCTGCGGGAGAGGGCCGGGGTGAGGGGCAAACCCTCAGCACAGGCTCAAGGTCGAGCGCTGATCTGCTTCTGCAGGTTCTGCATCTGGCTTTGCAGGGTGTTGATGTTGCGCGTCATCTGGGCACGGAACACATCGAACTCGGCAGCATTGGCACCTTGAGCTGGTGCGGGGCGGTTCTCAAGTTCGCTTTTGAGCACGATCATATCCTGCTCCAGGCGCTCCACCGCCGCGCCCGGGTTGCCCTGTTTCTTCAAGGCCGCCACATCCGTGGCCTGTTGGGCGACACCTGCCTTGAGCGTGGCCAGTTCAGTACCCAGACTCTTGATATCGGCTTCGAGCCTGGCCTGGCTTTCTTTCTGGGCAGTCACTTGCATCAACATCGCGGCATTGATTTGCTCAAAGCGCTGATCCAGATCCCCCTGCTGCCCCGCCACCAGCCCTTGCTGACGCTTGCTCTGCTCAAGCAGCTGTTCTTCTAGCTGCTTGATCTGCAACTTCAAGGCTTCGCTGCCATTGTTGATTGTCGATTCACTGGCAACCACCTTGCCGGATATGGCCTGCAGGCGCCCGGCTGCCTCTTCGCTGATACGGGCAAAGCTCTCCTGGGTGGCCACCAACTGCTGCTCCATCAGCGAAATCTGCTGGAAGCTCCACCAGCCCAGCCCGCCAACGGCCACCAGCAAGGCGCAGATCATGGCCCACAAAGGCCCGGTACTCGGACCCTTGACCTTGATCACCGGGGTATTGCGCGAATACACCGTAGTGCGCTCACGGGCACCAAAGCTGGACGCCGGTTCGTCATGGTCATCGGTATCGGCGCGAAGGGTCGGCACATTGTCAAAGTCGTCGCGGGCATCGTTACGCATCGTAAACCTTTAAAAATGGCGGCAAGCGGTCAGCGGTAAGGGGATTCCTGAGCTTTCCACCAACCACAGAATTCATCAAGCGCGGACCACAGACTCACCTTGGGATCGTAGTCGAGGTAGTGCCGGGCGCGGCTGATGTCGAGGGTAAAGTCTTTATCCATGATCTGCACCCCCAAACGCGAGAGTGACGGTTCGGGCTGCCCCGGCCATAACTTGCAGGCAGCTTCGTTAAGCGCGCCACGGCTGTAGGCCGTGGCGTAACCACGATAACGGGTCACTTGCGGCACGTTCATCTGGCGCATCACATAATTGACCACATCCCAATACGGTATCGGCGTGCCATTACTGATGTTGTAGGCCCTGCCCAACGCCGCTGCACTGCTCAACAGGCTGCTCATCAGCGCTTCGTTGAGGTTTTGCATACTGGTGAAATCGACCTTGTTCAAACCGTTGCCAACAATGGCCAGACGACCTTTGCGCTGCTGTTTGATCAATCGCGGGAAGAGGCTCATGTCCCCTGCCCCCGTCACAAAACGCGGGCGCAGGGCAATCACTTCAAGGCCAAACTCCTGGGCACCGAACACCTTCTGCTCCGCCAGGTTTTTAGTGGCGGCAAAAGGGTGCCTGAAGCGCTTGGGCAACTGTTCTTCGGTCAGGTCGGTGTGGTTGCGACCATCGAAGTACAACGCTGCCGATGACAAATGCACCAGACGCCGCACCCGCTGTTTCAGACAGGCTTCAACTACGTTTTCAGTCACCAGCACGTTGTCGCGGTGGAAGTCCTGGTAGCGCCCCCAGGCACCCACATGCCCCGCACAATGCACCACCGCATCGACATCCACGCACAAGTCGCGCACCAGCAGGCCATCGGTCAAATCACCCGGGATAAATTCAGCGCCGCGTCGTACCAGGTGTTCGACACCTTCGGCCCGACGCCCGCTGACCCGTACGTCAAAGCCCTGCTCCAGGGCAAAACGCGCAAAGCGTCCGCCAATGAAGCCGCTTGCGCCGGTGACCAGAATCTTCATCAATCACTCCAAATGCTGTAATTCGTGCTGCTTGCTCTTTAAACGCCGGTTATCAGGCCAAAGGCACTAACCAACGGGCTGCCGAACGAGATAAATGTTCGGTCAGTTGCCCCAGCAGTTGTCCGCCATTGCGCCAATGATGCCAGTACAATGGCACGTCGATGGGTTTATCTGGCAAAAGCTCCACCAGGCGGCCATTTTCCAGTTGTTCGCGCACTTGCAGCTCAGGCACCAGCCCCCACCCCAGGCCGGCCTCAGCCAAACGGATAAAGCCTTCGGAAGATGGGCATAAATGGTGCTCAAAACCGCCATCCACACCCAGCGAAGCCAGGTAGCGATGTTGCAGAAAATCATCCGGGCCGAACACCAGCGCAGGGGTCTTGGGCAACTGCGCAGCGCTGACGCCATCCGGAAAATGCCGTGCAATAAACTCTGGGCTGGCCAGCGCCCGGTAACGCATGGCGCCCAGCAGCACACTGCGGGCCCCGGCGACCGGCCGTTCACTGGCACACAGGCAGGCAGCCACTTCACCGGCGCGCATGCGTTTGAGGCCAACGGTCTGATCCTCAACCACAAGGTCTAGCAACAGGTGCTGCTCGGCGCAAAAATCCCCCACGGCCGGCGCCCACCAGGTGGCCAGGCTGTCGGCATTCAAGGCGATGCGCAGGCGCTCGGGCAAACCTTCATCGTCCAGCGCCGGCACCGCACTTTGCAAGTCACGCTCCAGCAAACGCACTTGCTGTACATGGTTGAGCAGGCGCCGGCCGATTTCGGTCGGGCTTGGCGGCGTCGCGCGTACCAGCACCGGCTGGCCGATACGGGCTTCAAGCAATTTGATGCGCTGGGAGATGGCCGATTGGGACAGCCCAAGCACCTGCGCCGCCCGTTCAAAACCGGCCTGTTCCACAACGGCGGCCAGGGCCGAGAGCAACTTATAGTCGAACATCAGTTTTCCTAATGAGCGATCAGCAATATTGGTTTTTCTTATACATCCAAGGGCAGGAGAATAGCCAGCAGCAACCCCGCCTGCAGTACAACGAGTAATCCTTATGTGGCAAAGCTACCTTAATGGCCTGTTGGTCGCGTTCGGCCTGATTATGGCCATCGGCACCCAGAATGCCTTTGTGCTGGCGCAAAGCCTGCGCCGTGAACACCACCTGCCCGTGGCGGCATTTTGCGTAGTGTGCGATGCCCTGCTGGTGGCGGCCGGGGTGTTTGGCCTGGCGACCCTTCTGGCGCAAAACCCGCTATTACTCAGTGTTGCGCGCTGGGGCGGGGCGGTGTTCTTACTCTGGTACGGCACCCAGGCACTGCGCCGGGCGTTTTCCACATCGAGCCTTGAGCATTCTGCCAGCCAGACTGCTCGCTCGCTCAAGGCAGTGATGCTCAGCGCACTGGCCGTCACCCTGCTCAACCCCCACGTTTACCTTGATACAGTGTTGCTGATCGGTTCCCTTGGCGCCCAGCAAAGCGTGCCCGGCGCTTATGTGGTGGGCGCGGCCAGTGCTTCGCTGATGTGGTTTTTCACCCTGGCGCTGGGTGCGGCCTGGCTTGCACCGTGGCTGGCACGGCCAAACACCTGGCGTATCCTGGACTTGCTGGTAGCGGTGATGATGTATGCAGTGGCGCTGCAGTTAATTGTTTCAGGCTGAGCATAACCCTGTTCCCACAGGCAAAAAAAAATAGTCCCACATGTGCTGAAACGTCTATCCCACACAGTTGTCGCGTGGTTATGCCGTCACCCCGGTGCTATGATCCTGACCCTGCGCCGCAAAGAGTAAAAACTCATCGGCGCGTGTTTGGCCGCCCGTGATCGGCCTTGCGCTCATCGCAACTGACCTGATTAGGAGAATCATCATGGCTTTCGAATTGCCGCCGCTGCCGTACGCACACGATGCCCTGCAGCCGCACATCTCCAAAGAAACCTTGGAGTTTCACCACGACAAGCACCACAACACCTACGTCGTGAACCTGAACAACCTGGTGCCAGGCACCGAGTTCGAAGGCAAAACCCTGGAAGAGATCGTCAAAACCTCTTCGGGCGGTATCTTCAACAACGCCGCTCAGGTCTGGAACCACACCTTCTACTGGAACTGCCTGGCGCCAAACGCCGGCGGCCAACCGACTGGCGCGCTGGCTGATGCCATCAACGCTGCCTTCGGTTCGTTCGACAAGTTCAAAGAAGAATTCAGCAAGACTTCCATCGGCACCTTCGGCTCCGGCTGGGGCTGGCTGGTGAAGAAAGCTGACGGTTCCCTGGCCCTGGCCAGCACCATCGGCGCCGGCAACCCGCTGACCAGCGGCGACACCCCGCTGCTGACCTGCGACGTTTGGGAACACGCCTACTACATCGACTACCGCAACGTGCGTCCGAAGTATGTAGAAGCGTTCTGGAACCTCGTTAACTGGAAGTTCGTTGCTGAGCAGTTCGAAGGCAAACCCTTCACTGCCTAAGTCTCGCTCCAGATAAAAAAACCCGGCATTGCCGGGTTTTTTTTGGCTTGCTAAAAAGCCCATCCAATCCGGGCCAGCTAGTATGAAAGCGGCGGGAATTTTTCAGGCTGCGCCTCAAGTTCAAGGTGAAGATACCGACACAGTAGCCGTTACAAGCGCTGCACATTGGTCACTTGCACTCTGGCAAAAAATCGTTCACATACAAGGCCACAGGCATTAATGGCAGGAACAGGGAATAGCGCTTTGAAGCGGCAATTCAAAAACAGCTTGTCACTCAAGTTGCTCCGCATCGTGCTGCTTTCAGCAGTGGTCGTTGGAGGCGTGCTGAGCTGCGCACAGATCGTGTTCGACGCCTACAAAGTCCGACAAGCCGTTACGGCAGATGCCGAACGAATCCTCGACATGTTTCGCGACCCCTCAACCCAGGCGCTTTACAGCCTGGATCGCGATATGGCCATGCAGGTTATCGAAGGTCTGTTCCAGGACCCAGCGGTGCGCAAGGCTTCCATCGGCCATCCCAATGAAGCGCCGCTGGCCGAAAAAAACCGCGAGTTGCAAAGCTCATCGAGCCGCTGGGTGACCGACCTGATACTGGGTCAGGAGCACAGGTTCCGCATTCCGTTAGTTGGCCAAGGCCCATACAGCGAGTACTACGGCGACCTGAGCATCACCCTCGACACCGCAACTTACGGTCAGGGCCTGTTGACCGATTCGGCGGTGATGCTGTTTTCCGGCCTGTTGCGCGCTCTGCTCATGGGGCTGGTGTTGTATCTGGTCTATCACTGGCTGCTGACCAAGCCGCTGTCAAAAATCATCGGGCACCTGACCAGCATCAATCCCGATCGCCCCAGCGAACATGTGATCCCTCTGCTCAAGGGCCACGAGCACAACGAGCTAGGGGTGTGGGTCAATACATCCAACCAGTTGCTGGCCTCGATCGAGCGCAACAACCGTTTGCGTCACGAAGCCGAAAGTTCGTTGCTGCGCATGGCCCAGTACGACTTTTTGACCGGCCTGCCCAACCGCCAGCAATTGCAGGGGCAACTGGGCAAGATCCTCACCGATGCCGGCCGCCTGCAACGCCGTGTCGCCGTGCTGTGCGTGGGCCTGGACGACTTCAAGGGCATCAACGAACAGTTTGGTTATCAAACCGGCGACCAGTTGCTCCAGGCCCTGGCCGACCGTTTGCGCGCCCACAGCGGCAGCCTCGGTGCGCTTGGCCGTCTGGGCGGCGATCAATTTGCCCTGGTGCAGGCCCATATCGAACAGCCCTATGAAGCTGCCGAACTGGCCCAGAGCATTCTCGACGACCTCGAATCGCCGTTCAGCCTTGACCAGCAAAATATCCGCCTGCGCGCCACCATCGGCATCACCCTGTTCCCTGAAGACGGCGATACCACCGAGCAGTTGCTGCAAAAAGCCGAACAGACCATGACCCTGGCCAAAAGCTATTCGCGCAGCCGTTATCAGTTTTATATCGCCAGCGTCGACCGCGAGATGCGACGCATGCGCGAACTGGAAAAAGACCTGCGCGAAGCCCTGCTGTGCAACCAGCTTTACCTGGTCTATCAACCGCAGATCCGCTACAGCGATCACCGCGTGGTCGGCGTAGAAGCCCTGCTGCGCTGGCAGCATCCGGAGCACGGCATGGTGCCGCCCGACCTGTTTATTCCGCTGGCCGAGAAAAACGGCAGCATCATTGCCATTGGCGAATGGGCGCTGGACCAGGCCTGCGGCCAGCTGCGCGAATGGCACGACCTGGGTTTCAGTGAATTGCGCATGGCCGTCAACCTGTCCACCGTGCAGTTGCACCACATAGACCTGCCCCGGGTGGTCAACAACCTGCTGCAACGCCACCGCCTGGCCCCGCGCAGCCTTGAGCTGGAAGTGACTGAAACCAGCCTGATGAAAGACATCAGCACCGCTGCCCAGCACCTGCTGAGCCTGCGACGCTCCGGTGCATTGATTGCGATTGATGATTTCGGTACCGGTTATTCATCCCTGAGTTACCTCAAAAGCCTGCCGCTGGACAAAATCAAGATTGATAAAAGCTTTGTGCAGGACCTCATCGATGACGGTGACGATGCCACCATCGTGCGCGCCATCATCCAGCTCGGTAAAAGCCTTGGCATGCAGGTCATCGCCGAAGGTGTCGAAACGGTCGAACAGGAAGCCTATGTGATCGCCGAGGGCTGCCATGAAGGCCAGGGCTACCTGTACAGCAAACCCCTTGGGGCACGGGAGCTGGTGGCTTATCTCAAGCAGGCCCGACGTAACAAGGCCGTCATTATGTAAGTCCTTATTTCGAGATTCACGAAAGACCCGGGGCAGAGCTGAAGTAAATAAGAAATATTTCCAACAGTAGCCCTTTACAGAAAATGCATATCTTTCGCATCATGTGGCAGTTTCGCGTGCAGCCGCACGCTTGTCCCACCTCTCGAAGCAGGATTTTCGCCATGATTCGTATGCCTCTGGCTACCGCCAGTCTGCTGGCCATTGCTATCTCACTCGCCGGCTGTGGCGACAAGGACAAGGAAAAAACCGCAGCAACCCCTACGCCAGCAGCCGCCACCAGTACCGCGACGCCTGCCACTGACATCACGGCGGCAAAAGTCGACGAAGCTGCCGCCAAGGCCGTCGTTGCCCATTACGCCGACATGGTTCACGCCGTGTACAGCGACGCCGAAAGCACTGCCAAGAAACTGCAAACCGCCATCGATGCATTCCTGGCCAAGCCCAACGACGAGACCCTCAAAGCTGCCCGTGCCGCCTGGGTTGAAGCTCGCGTGCCTTACCTGCAGAGCGAAGTGTTCCGCTTCGGTAACACCATCATCGATGACTGGGAAGGCCAGGTGAATGCCTGGCCCCTGGACGAAGGCCTGATCGACTACGTTGACGCCAACTACGCCGGCGCACTGGGCAACCCGGGTGCCAACGCCAACATCATCGCCAACCCCCAGATCCAGATTGGTGAAGACAAGGTCGACGTAACCGAAATCACCCCTGAAACCCTGGCCAGCCTCAACGAGCTGGGTGGCTCCGAAGCCAACGTAGCCACCGGCTACCACGCCATCGAATTCCTGCTGTGGGGCCAGGACCTCAATGGTACGGGCCCGGGTGCAGGCAACCGTCCTGCTTCGGACTATCTGGAAGGCGAAGGCGCCACCGGTGGTCATAACGATCGTCGTCGCGCCTATCTGAAAGCCGTGACCCAACTGCTGGTCAACGACCTCAACGAAATGGTCGGCAACTGGGCACCAAACGTGGCTGACAACTACCGCGCCACGCTGGAAGCCGAGCCGGTACAAAACGGCCTGCGCAAAATGCTGTTCGGCATGGGCAGCCTGTCGCTGGGCGAACTGGCCGGCGAGCGGATGAAAGTGTCCCTGGAAGCCAACTCCCCTGAAGACGAGCAGGACTGCTTCAGCGACAACACCCACAACTCGCACTTCTACGATGCCAAGGGCATTCGCAACGTGTATCTGGGTGAGTACGTGCGTGCTGACGGCACAAAAATGACCGGCCCAAGCCTGTCGTCGCTGGTGGTGGTCATTGACCCGGCTACCGACGCCACGCTCAAATCCGATCTGGCCGACACCGAAGCCAAGATCCAGGTCATGGTTGACCGCGCCAACAAGGGCGAGCACTACGACCAGTTGATCGCAGCTGACAACGCTGCGGGCAACCAGGTTGTGCGTGATGCCATCGCTGCCCTGGTCAAGCAGACCGGAGCCATCGAGCAAGCCGCTGGCAAGCTGGGCATCAGCGACCTGAACCCGGACAACGCCGATCACGATTTCTGATCTGCAACGTTTGAGTGAATGAACAATAAGGCGACCTTCGGGTCGCCTTTTTTGTAGGCCGCTTCGGCGCGAGCAAGAGAACTTCAACATCGAGCCTGCTCGCTACGACAAGGTTTTGCCTTTGCCTTTGCCTTTGCTTTTGCTGTGGCCACTCGATTAGCCAAGCGACGTGAATGCCCCTCACAGAAGGCCGAACGCAGGTGCTGTTATGGGGGTGGCGCGGCAGGACGCCGCGCCAACCGCGATGGGCCATGGATGGCCCGTCGCGGCGTGCCCCCATAACAGTGCCGGAGTGAGGGCGGAACCCGTAGAGAGCCGTGGCACATCGAATGGATATGTACTTGGTGGCTCTAACTTGAACTTTGAGTACATATCCGGCATTCATGTCTAACTGGGATATTGGTTTCGCTCTTACAGCGAGTCACTTTTTCCAGACGCCGAAAAAGTAACCAAAAAGGCTTGCCCCTGGCGTACGGCCTTCGCTGCGCTCAGGTTCCCTCGCTCCGGTCCCGCTCCGTGGGCACGCCGCCACGGGCCATCCATGGCCCATCGCGGCTCTCCCGGCATCCATGCCGGTCGACCCACTGCGCAGAACCTCCACTCGGCCTGCCGATGGGGCGAGCAGATCAAAATCAAAAGCCAGATCAAAAGCGGTCGAGGCGGCCGAGCGGCCGGTTTGGATGAGGGATTTGCGAACAACAGACGGGCTTGATCGGCAACAGAGTTTCTACAGGGTCATTTGTCTGCCCCAAGTCACAGCAAACGCTAATCCCTCTTATTTCAATTCCCCTTCCCTGCTAAACTTTGCGCCCTCGATTTTGCTCGCTGATCTGGACGTTTGATGCCTTCGTTGCCTCTTCGCCTGTCTCTGCTGCTCATGGCCCTGTGCCTTGGCGGTTGTGATAATGCCCCGCGCTTTACCAAACCCGAGCCCGGCGAAGCCCGCTCAGGCGGGGCTACTACGGTGCGCAAAACCGATCAGAACTCGTTTTCCATGCCCTCGGCCAACTTGTCGCCCACCCGGCGCCTGGATTTCAGCGTCGGCAACAGCTTCTTTCGCAGCCCCTGGGTCATAGCCCCGTCCACCACAACCGCCCGTGATGGCCTGGGCCCGTTGTTCAACACCAACGGCTGCCAGAACTGCCACATCAAGGATGGTCGCGGCCACCCTCCCGCTCCGGGCGCCAAGAACTCGGTGTCGATGCTGGTGCGCCTATCGATCCCCAACGACCCTGCTTACGCCACGCTGATCGAGCAAGCAGGCATCGTGCCCGAGCCGGTCTATGGTGGCCAGTTGCAGGATATGGCCGTGCCCGGTGTAGCTCCCGAAGGCAAGGTTCGGGTCGATTACGAGCCGGTCACCGTGCGTTTCAAGGACGGCACTGAAGTCGAACTGCGCAAGCCCACCCTGCAGATTACCCAGCTGGGTTATGGCCCGATGCATCCCGACACCCGCATGTCGGCCCGCATTGCACCCCCGATGATCGGCCTGGGGCTGCTCGAGGCCATCCCCAACGAAGCCATTCTGGCCAATGCCGACAAACGTGAGGGTATTGCCGGGCGCCCGAACTGGGTGTGGGATGACGCGCAACAAAAGACTGTGTTGGGCCGTTTTGGCTGGAAAGCCGGGCAACCGAACCTCAATCAACAAAATGTTCACGCTTTTTCTGGTGATATGGGGCTCACGACTTCCCTGAGGCCCTTCGATGACTGCACCAAGGCCCAAACTGCCTGCCTCGAGGCGCCCAACGGCAATGGCCCCGGTGGCGAACCCGAGGTCAGCGACAATATTCTGCGCCTGGTGGAGTTCTACACTCGTAACCTGGCCGTACCCGCCCGCCGTGATGTCGGCGCACCCCAGGTGCTGGCCGGGAAAAACCTGTTCTACCAGGCCGGCTGCAACTCATGCCATACGCCAACGTTCACCACATCGGCCAACGCCGCCGAGCCCGAGCTGGCCAATCAGGTCATCCACCCCTACAGCGACTTGCTGCTGCACGACATGGGCCCGGGCCTTGCCGATAACCGCAGCGAATTCGCCGCCAGCGGCCAGGACTGGCGTACGCCGCCGTTGTGGGGAATCGGCTTGACCCAGGCGGTAAGTGGCCACACCCAGTTTTTGCACGATGGTCGTGCCCGCAACCTGCTGGAAGCCGTGCTCTGGCATGGCGGCGAGGCCGAACCGGCCAGGCAGCAGGTGTTACGCTTTAATGCCGAGCAACGCGCCGCGTTGCTGGCGTTCCTGAACTCTCTTTAACGCTTTACAAGATCGGGGACCCCGACATGTTTCGACCCAAGCTGTTGTTCACCAGCCTTGCCGCCATCGCCCTGGCGGCCTGCTCGCCACAAGACCCGCAGGCCGTCACCTCGGCAGCCATCGCCAAACAAGTGATCCTGCCTACCTACAGCCGCTGGGTTGAAGCTGACCGCCAGTTGGCCGTCAGCGCACTGGCCTACTGCCAGGGCAAGGAAACCCTGGAAACGGCCCGCGCCGACTTCCTGCATGCGCAAAAAGCCTGGGCCGAGCTGCAACCTTTGCTGATCGGGCCTCTGGCCGAGGGTAATCGTTCGTGGCAGGTACAGTTCTGGCCGGACAAAAAGAACCTGGTCGGCCGTCAGGTCGAACAACTGGTGATCGCTCAGCCGCAGATCGATGCCGCGGCCCTGGCCAAGTCCAGCGTTGTGGTGCAAGGCTTGTCTGCCTACGAATACATTCTGTTCGACAGCAATATCAACCTGGCCGACGATGCGCAAAAAGCCCGTTACTGCCCGCTGCTGACTGCCATCGGCGAACGTCAGAAGCAACTGGCCGAAGAGATTCTGGCCAGCTGGAACAGCACGGACGGCATGCTCGCGCAAATGAGCAAGTTCCCCAACCAGCGCTACGCCGACTCCCACGAAGCCATCGCTGACGTGCTGCGCGTGCAGGTCACCGCACTCGATACCCTGAAGAAAAAACTCGGCACGCCAATGGGCCGCCAGAGCAAAGGCATCCCGCAACCGTTCCAGGCTGATGCATGGCGCAGCGAGTCGTCACTCAAAAGCCTGGCCGCCAGCCTGGCCGCAGCCCAGACCGTTTGGGCCGGTGTCGACAACAAGGGCCTGCGCAGCCTGCTACCCGCTGAACAAAAGCCGTTGGCTGACAAGATCGACGCGGCCTACGCCACCTCGCTCAAGCTGTTCAATGACAACCAGCGCACCCTCAACGAGTTGCTGGCTGACGATGCCGGGCGCGCCCAGCTCAACGCCATCTACGACAGCCTCAACGTGGTTCACCGCCTGCACGAAGGCGAACTGGCCAAGGCCCTGGGCATCCAGCTGGGCTTTAATGCCAACGACGGCGATTGATAAAGGAAGGTTCGATGATGCGCAGGCAAGCACTCAAGCTTGGTGGCTTATTGCTCAGTGCAATCACGCTGGGCGGTTGGTCACTGTTTAAACAGAAAGGCCAAAGCCCGTTGCTGCTGAGTGCCCGCGACGATGCAGACGGCAATCACCTGGCTGTTGGTTATCGTCTGGATGGCACTCAGGTGTTCAGCACCCGGGTCGGCCAGCGCTGCCATGACATCATTAACCATCCGACACTGCCCATTGCCCTGTTCGTGGCGCGGCGCCCCGGTACCGAAAGCTACCTGATCAGCCTGACAGACGGGGAGTTGCTGCAAACCCTGACGTCCCGGCCCAACAGGCATTTTTATGGGCACGCGGTCATCCATAAAGACGGCGAGTGGCTGTACACCACTGAAAACGACACCACTGATCCGGGCCGTGGCTTGCTTGGGGTTTATCGCTTTGAAGGCGAGCGCCTGATCCACAGCGGTGAAATTCCCACCCACGGCGTCGGCCCGCATCAGGTGTCGTGGATGCCTGACGGTGAAACACTGGTGGTGGCCAACGGCGGTATTCGTACCGAAGCCGAAAGCCGGGTCGAAATGAACCTGAACGCGATGGAACCCAGCCTGGTGCTGATGCACCGTGATGGCAGCCTGATCAGCCAGGAAACCCTGAGCCAGCAGATGAACAGTGTGCGCCATTTGGGCATTGCCAGTGACGGCACCATCGTCGCTTGCCAGCAATTTATGGGGGATGCCCATGAGTTGTCGGAACTGTTGGCCATCAAGCGTCCCGGCCAGCCATTTGAACCCTTCCCGGTGGCCGAGCAGCAACTGCGCGCCATGGGCCATTACACCGCCAGTGTCGCGGTTCACAGTGAGTTGCGTCTGGTTGCGCTGACGGCTCCGCGGGGCAATCGGTTCTTTATCTGGGACCTGGACAGTGGCGTGCTGCGCCTGGATGCGCCATTACCGGATTGTGCTGGGGTGGGTGCAGTGGAGGATGGCTTTGTGGTTACGTCCGGCCAGGGCCGTTGCCGTTTCTACGATTGCCGTCAGAGCGAGCTGATAGCCAAGCCATTGGATTTACCCTCGGGGCTTTGGGACAACCATTTGCATATCATGTAGAGCTGCAGAAACACTTGTAGTCGCTGCCTAAGGAAAGAGGCTGCGTCCGGCTGCGCAGCAGTCGTAAACCCAAAGATCACGGTGTATCAGATACACCAACGCTGGATGGCTTTACGACTGCTGCGCAGCCGGACGTAGCCTCGCACGGCTCGTCAACTGCTACAGGGACTTGGCTATTACTTCTTCAGCCCCTGGCTCATTCCAAACATAAACAGCAACAGGTCGTGGTCGGGCCGGGTTGCTACCGCAGCTTTGACCACCCGCGGCAACGGACAATGAGCCCCTATTTGGGCCCCGCTCAACACTCGAGTCACAGGCTGTTCCCATGCGGCAAACGCCACGCCAGCAATGACCAGGGCACCCAGCAGAAACAAACTTCGTGCTATTTCTCGCTTCATCACCGTAAACCTTTGATAGCGCTGCCAAACACTGTCTTATAAAAGTAGATCAGTCTGTCCCACTCTGTTGCACTCCACGACGAATGGCGGCGCAATTGCTTAAGATCGTGAGAAGCGGCTTTTTGGGCCGTCAGGCGTTGCCGACTTTTTTCCAGGTCCAGCAAAGCCACGTCAACCTCGGCTCCCTCGCCCTGCCCCGTCACCCGTACAAAGACATGTTTGGCGTACAGGCAGCCGTGCTGCCAACGGCCCAGGTGCATACGAGCCAAGGTATGGCCTATCGCTTCAAGCACTCGGTCATGTACCGCTTCACCGCAGCGCTCGCGCTCACCGGCGGCGTACCAGTTATCGATTTCAACAAAGCCTTCCAGGCCCACGGTCACCAGCAATGCACGCCATTGCTTGTCTGTCGCTTGTTGCGCTCCGCAGTACACCAGCTCCGGCACACCAACCGACAAAGCGCTCAAGGCCAGCAACGCATCCTGTTCACGCAACACCGTCGGGCGACCCAGCGGGTAACGCCAGCTACGGTAGGTATGCCCCACCTGTCGTTTGGCGTAGAGCAAGCGCCCTTCACCATCATGAATCCGTTGTACACCACTCTCGCCACCACGACGCTGATTGGGCTCTTCAACCCATTCGCCTTGCTGATTCCAGTAAAACTCGAATGGGTCTTCAGTCGCAGAGGGGGATTGCTGTACAAAATCAACGGTCATGAGTTATCTCTTTCGTAATACGTAAACCCGCCACATCGCATAGAGCGGAATAAAGTCCAAATGGTCCTGAACGGTGAAACCTGCCTTTTTGAATTCCGCCTCCACTGTAGCAGCAGGTAACACAAAACGATTTTGGTAACCGTATTGATCTGCCTCTGCAGCGCGTTGACGCTCGAGACGCTTGCGTTTCCAGGCCTTAAAATTGCCATCTACCCACAACGAGATAATCACACTGTCCCGGCTAACGCGATGAAGCTCCCGTAATAGAGCCATCCGGTGGCTTGCATCGCCAATGTGGTGCAACAAGCGCATGCAAAAAACACTGTCAACCGAGTTGTCAGGCAAATCTATTTCAAAAGCTGACATCTGCAAGCGCCGTACCCGTTTCACTACGTCGGCGGGTTGGGCCAAAGATGCCACCTCCAGCATGGACGCCGAGTTATCGGCACCGATGATCTCGCGGCTTGGCATTTGTGCCAGCAACGGCCAGAAACGGCCCGCGCCACAAGGCAAATCGAGAACGACCTGAGGTTCGCCTGCCAGCTGCAAAGCGCGACGCGCCAATTGTTCATCGCGCTTGTGCGACAAACGTCGGGCCAGGCCGTCCTGATGCTTGATCAGGTATTGCGTAGCGTGATGCTGGTCGTACTTTTCAGAAAATTTGAGTTTGATGATCGAGTTCATGCAAGTGCTCCAGAAGCTAATGAGCACTACCTTAATCAGCGGGACGTGTGCATCAGGTCATGGACAGGTGAAAATTCTGTCAGACCATTCATACAAACATTTCAAGGTTTTACAGGTTGAAAGTACTGGCGCAGGGCCACTTACGCCCAGACTTTCGGGGTGTGCGGCCTGCAGAACGCAGGCCGCAGAAAAGACTTCAAACCTCGGCCGGACCAAGCTCGACACGAAAACGGCAGCCATTTGGCTCCATGGTGGTCAGTGTGACCCGCCAGCCCTGGCTATCGCAGATGCGCTGCACCAGTGACAGGCCAAGCCCCAGGCCTTCACCGCGTTTTTCGCTGCCGCGCACAAAGGGCTGAAACATCGCCTGGCGCTTTTCTTCAGGGATGCCCACGCCGCTGTCTTCCACCACAAAACCGCTGGGTTCCAGGGTCAGCCGGATAAACCCGCTGTCGGTGTAGTGCAAGGCATTGCGCAACAAGTTGCCCATGACGGCATGCAGGAAAGTGGCGTTATAACGGGTATCCAGCGGATTGCCGGGGTCGTAGATCAGCTCAAGACCCTTAGCTTCAATCGGCTCGCGCCACAGGCTGATCAGGCCTTCGGCCACGGTAGTCAAGGTCACCGTAGGCGACATGTTGGCATCCTCATGCTGGGCACGGGCCAGCATGAGGAAGGTTTGCACCAGTTCGCGCATTTCCTCACAGGCACGGGAAATACGCTCGACCTGTGAACGACTGCGCTGATCCAGCGACGGGCTTTCCAGCAACAGCTCGCAGGAACTGGCCAGCACCATCAGCGGAGTACGCAGCTCGTGACTGACATCACTGGTGAACAAACGCTCGCGGGTCAGGGTGTCGCGCAACCGACCCAGCGTGGCATCGAACGCCACTGCCAGCTCGCCCACTTCATCGGCCGCATAATCCGGGGCCAACGGCGGCGCCAGCCCCAGTAACTGATCGCGATGGCGAACCTGACGTGCCAGACGGATAACCGGAGCCATCACTCGCCGCGCCAGGGTCCAACCCAGGAACACCGCCAGCGCCAGCGCCAGGACAAAACCGACGGCGACCACAGCAAACAACACGCGCTCGCGCTCTTCAAAATCGCTCTGGTCTTGCAGCAGGACATAACGCCGGCCATCGACCACTTCTACCATCGCGTGATACGACAACTGGTCACGGAACACTTCATGAAAGCCCGGATCCAGATGACGCAGGTCCTTGGGCAGGGCAAAGTCGCCACGCCCGCCACTGAAATAAAACAGCTGGCTCGGCTTGGGGCGATGGTTCCACTCCGCGCCGTTGTCCATCAGCAACAGGCGCTGCAAATCCCCGCCCAGCCCTGCCGATATGAGTTTTTCTTCGACCAGGTGCACGGTGGCAATAATGCCCACAGCGAATGTCCCTGCCACCAGCGCGCTCATCAATGCAAAAGCGATGATGATCCGCTGGGAAAGACTTTGCCTAAACTCCATCACGAACCTCGGCGAGGCGATAGCCCACGCCATGTACGGTGTGCAACAGAGGCTTGTCGAACGGCTTGTCGATGACCTGACGCAATTGGTGGACGTGGCTGCGCAGGCTGTCGCTGTCCGGGCAATCATCGCCCCACAAGGCTTCTTCCAGCACTTCGCGGCGCAATACATGGGGGCTTTTCTGCATGAGTACCGCCAGCAATTTCAAGCCCACCGGATTGAGCTTGAGCAGACGGCCTTCGCGTGTCACTTCCAGGGTATCGAGGTCGTAACGCAACTCGCCGACCTGCAGTTCGCGTCGCCCGCCGCCCTGGGCACGACGCAAAACCGCCTCGATGCGGGCAGCCAGCTCGGACAGGGCAAAGGGTTTTAGCAAATAGTCATCGGCACCTGACTTGAAGCCTTGCAGGCGGTCATCCAACTGGTCGCGGGCGGTCAGCATGATCACCGGGGTATCGCGACGGGCATCTTCACGCAGGCGCTTGCACAGGGTGTAGCCGTCGATGCCGGGCAACATGATATCGAGCACAATCAGGTCGTAATGCTCGGTGGCCGCCAGGTGCAGGCCCGACAAACCATCTTGCGCACAGTCAACGGTATAGCCCTTGAGACCCAGGTAGTCGGCAAGGTTGGCGAGGATATCGCGGTTGTCTTCAACCAATAGAATTCGCATGGGCACTCTCTCCGTTCACAGTTACGGCCGTCTTGGCCCGCGCAGCTTAAGGCCAAGAACCCCGCAGGGCCAGCACCACAGGGCGCTCAGACAATTTAGTTACGACTCTCACATAAATGACATTTTTTTTACTGTCGGTTCACAAACTCAATACAGTGGCGCCGGCACACTTTCGCACCCCCGCGTTTAAGGAAAAACAACTAATGCGTCTGCTGCACACCGCGCCTATGCGCTATCTCCTGCTGTTGACTGGCTGTTGGCTGGCGACCTTTCTAATCACCCGAGGCGTTCTGCTAGTTACACACCTGGGAGAGGCCGGCAACAACTGGCTGCCCGTGTTTGGCATTGGTTTGCTCTACGACCTTGGCTTTCTAGCCTATGCCGCCGTGCCGCTGGGGGGCTATCTGCTGTTATGCCCACCAGCCCTGTGGCGTCGCCGCGGCCACCAGTGGTTCCTGCAGGGCCTGCTGACGGTCAGCTTGTTTGCCATGCTTTTTACTGGCGTGGCCGAGTGGCTGTTCTGGGATGAGTTCGGCGTGCGTTTCAACTTTATCGCCGTGGACTACCTGGTCTACTCCGATGAAGTGCTGAATAACGTACTGGAATCCTATCCAATCGGCATCCTGCTCAGCGCCATCGCCCTGGCTGCCATTGTATTGAGCCTGATAGTGCGTAAACCGTTCAATGCGGCCATGAATGCCGAGCTACCGACACTGGGTGGACGTATCGCCACCTTTGCAGGCCTGCTGCTGGTAGCGGGCCTGAGCCTGCAACTGCTCGACCAGGACAGCCCGCGCGGCCAGGGCGGCAACGCCTACCAGCATGAACTGGCGAGCAATGGCCCTTACCAGTTCTTCGCTGCGTTCCGTAACAACGAGCTGGATTACCAGCAGTTTTACGCCAGCCTGCCCACCGATGTAGTGGCCAAACAGTTGCGCGCCGAACTGACCGAGCCCAACGCCACCTTTGTGGGCCAGGACCCACTGGATATCCGCCGCAACATCGATAACCCGGGTGCTGTGCGCCAGCCCAATATCGTACTGGTGACCATCGAAAGCCTCAGTGCCAAGTACCTGGGCAGCAACGGTGATGGCCGCAACCTGACGCCGAATCTGGATCAGCTGCGTAAAGAGAGCCTGTACTTCAACAACTTTTATGCCACCGGCACGCGTACCGACCGGGGCCTGGAAGCCATTACCCTGGCCATTCCGCCGACGCCCGGGCGTTCAATCGTCAAGCGTATCGGCCGTGAAAGCGGCTTTGCGAGCCTGGGCCAGCAGCTCAATGGCGTGGGCTATGACAGCGTGTTCGTCTATGGCGGGCGCGGTTACTTCGACAATATGAACGCCTTCTTCAGCGGTAACGGCTACCGCGTGGTCGACCAAAGCAGCGTTAATGAGGCCGATATCCACTTCAAAAATGCGTGGGGCATGGCTGACGAAGACTTGTACCGCGAAACCCTGAAACTGGCCGATGCCAATTACGCGCAACAAAAACCGTTTTTGTTGCAACTGATGACGACCTCCAACCACCGTCCTTACACCTACCCTGAGGGCCGGATCGACATCAAATCGGGTAACGGCCGCGACGGCGCAGTGAAATACACCGACTACGCCATCGGCCAATTCCTCAACGATGCGCGCAAAAAGCCGTGGTTCGACAATACGATTTTCGTCTTCGTTGCCGACCACACGGCGGGCAGTGCCGGCAAGGAAGACTTGCCGATCACCAACTATCAGATCCCGCTGTTTATCTATGCGCCCAAGTTGATCGACGCCCGTGAAAACTCGCAACTGGCCAGCCAGATCGACCTGGCGCCCACCTTGCTCGGCTTGCTGAACCTGGATTACCAGTCGACCTTCTTTGGCCGCAACCTGTTGCAGGACAACCCGCTGCCGCCGCGCGTGGTCGTGGGCAACTACCAGCACCTGGGCTTGTTTGACGGCAAAGACCTGGCCATTCTCAGCCCGCGTCAGGGGCTGCGCCGCCATGATGATGCGCTGAGCACCAGTATTGAATCGCGGGTAGCGGCGACTGATCCGCTGATTGAGCGGGCAATAGCCTACTACCAGGGTGCCAGTCATGGCTTCAAGCAGCAGTTGCTGGGCTGGAAGCCGGCGCAAAAGGGACATGTGCAGGTTTCAGAACGCTAATTGACCCACGACCCTCACCCCAACCCTCTCCCATAGGGAGAGGGGGCTGATTGGGGCAAACCCCAGCCCCTCTACAGCCTGAATGCATTGAGTTGAATCCTGCATCGGCTCGGTCAAGCCCCTCTCCCTCTGGGAGAGGGCTAGGGTGAGGGGCTTTTAACAGACCTACAAAAAAGCCCCGCCTGATTACTCAGGCGGGGCTTTTGCGTAGCGGGGTAAGGCTGGCTTACATCATGCCGCCCATACCACCCATGCCGCCCATGTCTGGCATGCCGCCAGCTGGTTTGTCTTCCTGGATCTCAGCGATCATCGCCTCAGTGGTGATCATCAGGCTGGCAATCGACGAAGCCGCTTGCAGAGCCGAACGAGTCACTTTAGCCGGGTCAAGGATACCCATTTCGATCATGTCGCCGTATTCACCAGTGGCTGCGTTGTAACCGTAGTTACCCGAACCCTGCTTCACTTTGTCGACAACTACGCTTGGCTCATCACCGGAGTTGGCAACGATCTGGCGCAGAGGTGCTTCAACAGCACGACGCAGCAGAGCAATACCCACGTTCTGATCAGCGTTGTCGCCTTTCAGTTCGGAGATGGCTTGCAGAGCGCGAACCAGTGCCACGCCACCGCCAGGTACCACGCCTTCTTCAACGGCTGCACGAGTAGCGTGCAGAGCGTCTTCAACGCGGGCTTTCTTCTCTTTCATTTCTACTTCGGAACCAGCGCCAACCTTGATCACTGCAACGCCGCCAGACAGCTTGGCCAGACGCTCTTGCAGTTTTTCACGGTCGTAGTCCGAAGTGGTATCAGCCACTTGAGCACGGATCTGAGTAACACGCGCCTGGATGTCCGCATCGTTGCCAGCACCATCGATGATGGTGGTGTTTTCTTTGGACAGGATCACGCGCTTGGCGTTACCCAGGTGCTCCAGGGTAGTGCTTTCCAGGCTCAGGCCGATCTCTTCGGAGATTACGGTACCGCCAGTCAGAACAGCGATGTCCTGCAGCATTGCTTTACGACGGTCACCGAAGCCTGGTGCTTTGACAGCAGCGACTTTAACGATACCGCGCATGTTGTTCACAACCAGAGTCGCCAGGGCTTCGCCTTCAACGTCTTCAGCCACGATCAGCAGTGGACGGCCGGCTTTTGCAACGGCTTCCAGAACTGGCAGCATTTCACGGATGTTGGAGATCTTTTTGTCAACCAACAGGATCAGCGGGCCGTCCAGCTCAGCCACCATGGTGTCTGGCTTGTTCACGAAGTAAGGGGACAGGTAGCCACGGTCGAACTGCATGCCTTCAACAACAGACAGTTCGTTTTCCAGGCCCGAGCCTTCTTCAACGGTGATCACGCCTTCTTTACCGACTTTTTCCATGGCTTCGGCAATGATTTCGCCGATGGAGCTGTCGGAGTTGGCAGAAATGGTACCAACCTGGGCAATTGCCTTGCCGTCAGCGCATGGCTTGGCCAGTTGACGCAGTTCTTTGACGATAGCGATGGTCGCTTTGTCGATACCGCGCTTCAGGTCCATCGGGTTCATGCCGGCAGCGACGGCTTTCAGGCCTTCGTTGACGATCGACTGAGCCAGAACGGTTGCAGTGGTAGTACCGTCACCAGCGTCATCGTTGGCACGGGAGGCAACGTCTTTAACCAGCTGCGCGCCCATGTTTTCGAAGCGGTCTTTCAGCTCGATTTCTTTTGCAACGGACACGCCGTCCTTGGTGATGGTCGGAGCGCCGAAGCTCTTCTCGATGATCACGTTACGGCCTTTAGGGCCCAGGGTCGCTTTTACTGCGTCAGCCAGGACGTTTACACCAGCCAACATTTTTTTGCGGGCGGAGTCGCCGAATTTAACTTCTTTAGCAGCCATGTTCGTTCTTCCTTAAATACTTTGTAGTAACGGGAAAAGGAGCGGGAAATCAGCCTTCAATTACAGCGAGAATCTCGTTCTCAGCCATAACCAACAGGTCTTCGCCGTCGACTTTTACAGTGTTGCTGCCGGAGTAAGGGCCGAACACAACCTTGTCACCCACTTTAACGGCCAGTGCACGCACTTCACCGTTGTCCAGAACGCGACCCGTACCAACGGCGATCACTTCACCGCTGTTAGCTTTTTCAGCAGCAGAACCCGGCAGAACGATACCACCAGCGGTTTTCTTTTCTTCTTCGCTGCGACGGATTACGACGCGGTCATGCAGAGGACGAAGCTTCATTGTCGATCTCTCCTAATTGAGGTGTTCATCGGCCGGTGTCAATACCGGCTGGGTTTACAAGTCCGGAAATGCCGGGTGCGATTCGCGGTTGGGATTTTGCTGTTGCCAGTAAAACCCTGCGGTGTCCGTTACATAAGGGCGCATCCACTTATTACAAGGGCACGCCCACGAAATTTTTAACCTGGCGTGCCACTTGAAACAGACACGGCACCCAAGGTGCCGTGTTGATAACGCCAAAGCCTTATTTATCGCGATGCTCGAACTCGCCTTCGATCACATTGGGCTCACGCCCCAAAGGCTGATGGGCACGTGGTCGTGCGGCTTCGAAGTCTTCGGCAAACGCACGCTGGCGGATGGCCTGTTCTTCAGCACGCTTGCGCAGGCGGTTGACCAGAAACCGGCGAACTGGCGGGAACAGCAACAACAGACCGGCCGCATCGCTGATAAAACCAGGCAGAACCAACAGTCCACCACCCAGCGCCAGCATCAGGCCTTCAAGCATTTGCTGAGCAGGCAGCTCGCCGCGATTCAGGCTTTCGCGCGCTTTGAGCGCCGTGGCCAAGCCTGCGACGCGAACGACCAGAACACCCAGCATGGAGCCGGCAATGATCAGCAGCAACGCGGGGAAAAACCCTATGGCGGTGCTGACCTTGAAAAAGACGTACAGCTCTAGCACTGGAAACAACAGAAAGAGCAATAGAAAAGCGCGCATCAAATGATTCCTCTCCGGAAGAATATCTTCCAACCAAGACTAGATGACGGCGCGCTTGTGCAAATTCAAGGTCAGACCGTCTGTTTTTTCGGCCACTCACTGGCACGGGCCAGCAAAACCAAGGCTTCGCGCACCTGTGTCGAAGTGTTGCAAGGCTCCGGAAAAGCCAACCAGTGCACGCCTTCGCCGATGCGCAGGTGCATGCCTTCGCTGTCGATGCCCACCAGCATAGCTGGCGCTGTTTGCGGCAGGCCGGTCAGTTTGACGTAGTGTTCAATGGCATTGGCGTGATCGCTGTTCATATGCTCGACCATCCGCACCTCGACCTGCCCGGCGAAAGGGTTTGCCAGCGTGACCTGGTCCAGCCAGTGGATGGCACCAAAACCGCCTATGTAGCGATGACGAACCGGGTTGAGCACCCAGAAATCGAAATCATGGGCAGTGTCATAGCCCTTCGCCTCGGGAAAGTAGCGGTAGTAACGCTCGGCTGCGGCTTCAATGGCTGCGGGATCGCTCAATTGCACGGCCTCAGCCAGCACGGTAAGACGGCCAACAGCCTGCACCTCTTCAGCGCCCCGCTCCCCCACCATCAGGGAACACTTGGGATCCTTGCGCAGGTTGTGGGTGTGCTGGGCGATGCGGCTGATCAGGATCAGTGGCCTCCCCAGCTCATCCAGGCAATAAGGCACCACGGAGCCGAAGGGAAATCCCGGCATGGCCTTGGACTGGGTAGCCAGGGCGCCACGGTATTCCTTGAGCAGTAATTCTCGGGCATGCTTGGCAGCTTCAACGCTCAACTTATGACTCCTTAATAAAAATCCGTAGATAACGGTCGAGATCAGGGCACTCATGCAACTTAAAGACAAAGTAATCATTATCACTGGCGGCTGCCAGGGGCTGGGTCGCGCCATGGCCGAGTACCTGGCTGCCAAGGGCGCCAAACTGGCACTGGTCGACCTCAACCCGGAAAAACTCGAACTGGCGGTGGCAGCCTGCCAGGCGCACGGCGTCGAGGCCCGAGCCTACCTGTGCAACGTCGCTGACGAAGAACAGGTTACGCAAACCGTTGGCCAAATTGCAGAAGATTTTGGTGCGATCAACGGCCTGGTCAACAACGCCGGCATTTTGCGTGACGGCCTGCTGCTCAAGGTCAAGGATGGCGTTATGACCAAGATGAGCCTGGCGCAATGGCAAGCGGTAATTGATGTCAACCTGACCGGGGTTTTCCTGTGCACCCGTGAGGTAGCGGCGAAAATGATCGAGCTCAACAGCGAGGGCGCGATCATCAATATCTCGTCGATCTCCCGTGCCGGCAATGTCGGCCAGACCAACTACTCGGCGGCCAAGGCCGGGGTTGCTGCTGCCACCGTGACCTGGGCCAGGGAACTGTCGCGTTACGGCATTCGAGTAGCCGGGATTGCACCGGGCTTTATCGAAACCGAAATGACCCTGGGCATGAAACCCGAAGCCCTCGAAAAAATGACCTCGGGCATTCCGCTCAAGCGTATGGGCAAGGTTGAAGAAATCGCTCATTCGGCAGCGTACATTTTTGAAAACGACTACTACACCGGGCGCATTCTGGAGCTGGATGGCGGGTTGCGGATCTAGGCATCATCTCCCGCAAAGATAGGCTTGGATTCAATCATGAAACGGCCTGGACCCCCAATCCAGGCCTCACCGTTCTCCTCGTTCGGAGTGCGTCAGCGCAAAGCTGTCAGATGCCGGACTAAGCGGTAAACCGCCAAGAAAGCCAATTCACAGGCTTTCGACACATCAAAATCGGATAACAAACACCTTGCCGACCGGGTCTTTCACTCGACGCTCTCGCTCGACCTGAACGTTGCTCCGATAATCCCAACGCTTGCTAAATCGATGTTCAAGGTGGGGGTGTGAATCGCCCCGGGTTTTCTAGACACTCTCCAGGCTCGCTGCGTAACGCTTTTCAAACTCTACCGGTGACAGCTGATTGTTGAAACTGTGGCGTC